>JAZQJB010000001.1:0-6136 GCA_045541375.1 Eubacteriales bacterium
ATAGATATTATTTGTGCTAACCGATAGTTGCGCGGGCTCCTTTCACCGCTTCCGCGGTCCCCCTTCCTCCCGGAGGAAGGCTGATTGGTCAGCACAAACTCCTTCGGATATTCAGCGAATATCGTTTTAACTTAACCCATAAACACTAAAAAGGAATATTTTATTGAAAAAGTTTGCGAGAACTCTATTACGAGTGCAAATTGATTCAAATAAAATATTCCTTTTTGATATGCAAAATTATAAGTTTGAGCAAAATTCGCTGCACAAACAATGAAGGTTGCACGCACCCTTTAGCCTTCCTCCGGTGAGGAACTACCTGCGTCCCGCAGCTTGGGACCGCGGAAGCGGTGAAAGGAGCCCGCGCAACTTCATTCTATTGCGAATTTCACCAAGGGATTAATTAATGATACTGTTTATACTACTCTTTACAAAATATATCTTAATGAGCCAGCCCCTTTTTTTATTTTACCTATTGACAACGTAACAATGTTATGCTATAATATTACCGTAACAATGTTACGGAGGGAGAAGGTATGGAACAGGAACTTATATCGAAAAAAGAGCTGCTGGAAAAATACGCGATCTCTTACGGTGCGCTTTACCGCTGGAAGAGAAAGGGGCTCATACCCGAGGACTGGTTCATCAAAAAATCAACCGTCACGGGGCAGGAGACTTTTTTTCCGCGCGAGCTCGTCTGTGAGAGGATAGAGCTTATCAAAAAGCAGAAGGACGACGTCTCTCTTGACGAGCTTTCGGATCATTTTTCTTCCGAATCAAAAAAGAAGGCGACGCTCGTTATCGACACGGCTTTCGGAAAAAAGGTATTTTACCTGAACGACATCAGATCGATCCTTTTAGAGGATAACGAAGGAAACAAAAAAGATATTACGGATGAAGTAATCGGAGGTACAAAATGAATATGCACATTTCTGGCAGCGGAAATATCCCTGCGGGCGAATATGAAAAGGTTTCGGTCAGCGGAAGCGCAAGGCTCCACGGGCTTGTGAGATGCAACAGCTTTGCCACATCGGGCTCCTCGGCGGGCGAGAGTATTGAATGCTCCGAAAATTTCAAGATCTCGGGTTCTTCGGCTTTTTCGGGTAACGTAAGTGCGGGATACATAGGCATTTCGGGGTCATTTTCCTGCGGCGGCGAGCTTGTTTCAAACGGAAAGATCATATGCTCCGGCGGCGCAAAATGCGAAAAAAGCATCAAATGCGATGAGCTGTCTGTTTCGGGATCGATCAAGATCGGTGAGGACGTTGAAGCAGAGAAGATCAAGATCGACGGTATCATCAACTGCTCGGGATTGCTGAATGCAGAGGATATTGAGATCAAATTCGACAAGGGAATGGACATCGGCAGCATCGGCGGAAGCAAGATCATAATTATCAAAGAACCCAAAAGAAAGCTTGGCGAAAGACTGCCGCTTTTTTCCTCACTTGTTAAGAAGATAAACGGAAACGTTCACGTTGAGGGCTCGATCGAGGGCGACGAGATCGCGCTTGAAGCCGTCACCTGTCCGAGAGTCACCGGCCGTGTCGTTGCCGTCGGAGCGGGGTGTGATATCGATCTTGTGCAGTACAGCGATCAGATAGAGGTTTCACCCGATGCAAGGGTTGGGAAGACCGAAAAGATCTAAAGATTAATATTGTAAAATTCACAATATAATAGAATTACGCGGACTCCTTCTGCCACAAAAGCGGTGGAAGGAGTCCGCGTAATTTCGATCAGCTCAAATAATATCTATGTTTCTGATTAATTATTATAGAAATCCATAATTTTGGCAAGTCCTGCCTCGATCACTCTCTTACTTTTGGTTATGTTGGTAAGATATCCGGATGGGTTAGCGGACAGCGCGCTTGTTCTGAATCCGTTTGCCGTTGTATTACCAAGACTTTCTGCATAAATCCGGTCATACTGCCGATCCGCCTTTTCGAAGTGTTTCGCTGACAAGTCTTCCGTCAAGTGACTGAAGCGGCGTGCCTTTCTCACAACAGAGCGCCGCTGCGACTCCCGCAGCCTCACCAAGCTGATTCAGATTGACCATAACACGCAGAGCGCCGTATGCACCTTCATCGGCATTGATCATACGCCCTGCCGCGATAAAGTTTTCATATTGTTCGCCGACAAGCACATCAAAGGGGATCTGATAGTACTTTGCCGGTTCACCGGTAAGTCCCATCTCATCACGCCAGTTTCCTGTTTCTGTACGTGTTCCCTTGCCCCATTTTGTGCGGCGTCTGCCGTCAAGATATTTGAAAGTAATACCTCCATCTGTGTGATGGTGGATATCGATCGGATACGTGCCGTTCATTATGGGCGCGTCATAGCGTTCCCCTGTCAGAAGTGCCATTTCATTTGCCTGCATACGTGTCCGATAGTGCACTGTTTCGCGTACTCCGAGAGAGGAACAAAGATTTGTGACGGCGTAATTTTCCTCGGGGTCGCCGTATTTTTGCAGAAGTTCGATCATGGCACGTGCCTGACGTCGGCCTTCGATCTCCGCACGAGTCAGATCCTCCGCACGGTCGCATCGCACACCGAAAATATGCATATCCGCGCGCATGGTGATTCCGCTGAGACCTGCGACACGCGCACTCCAGCCCCAGTCATCGGTCAGACCGAATTCCGCGCCGTGCTCTTTCCAGATCCGTTTGAGATCCTTACCTTCAATATTTCCCTGAAGATGGAAGCATGCCGTCGGCGGCTGGATGTAATCCGATACATACTGTGGGATGCCAAGATCGCGGCAGACATAGCCGTCGCCCGTTGCATCAATGAAGAATTTTGCGCGGACAGCCCCGCGGCCATCACGGTTTTCAACAATAACGGCATCCAAACGTCCGCTTTCCTCAACGACAGCGGAATAATTGGTGTGAAGCATAAGGCGGATGCCGTGCTCCCTGATCAATTCGTCAAGTATGATAGTCAGCTCCATCGGGTTGAAATTATACGTGGAGCTGCGATTGTTCTGAACTGTCAGAGCGCCGCGGCTCTTGAGTGACGTAATGACCTCATAAGTCAGACCTGCGATGATCTGTTCCCGATCGTCCATATCCTGAAGCGTGTGCCAGATATTGACCAGTCCTGCCGTTGCAACACCGCCCAGACGGTTGAGACGTTCGATCAGAACAACGCGCATACCGAGTCTTGCGGCACGCACAGCGGCAAATACACCGGTACAGCTTCCTCCGAGAACACAAACGTCAGCCTCCTCAATTACAGGTATCTTTCTCTGCGGTTCAATAATAGTTTGCATAATATGCCCCCTTTTATTTTTTCAATTATAATTATATCATAAAAAACAAATAAAGTCCTGCCGGATCCGTCCCGATCTCTCCACTTTTGTGCTTTTTATTGACATCGGGCATTTGATGGTGTATAATAAATTTATCAAAAAAGGGGACAGATCAATGTACGATACCTACAAACATATCATTCTTCGTGACGGTAGCTTTACCGCAGGCTATAAACATTTTCACATGCATCATAACTCGGCGCAAGACCGTCCAGTTCTTTTCACAACGCTCAGATTCATACGTGTTATAAGTGGACACGCCGTCTGGCAGGTTGGTACTCACAGAATAGCCGTAGCTCCGGGCGATATTATATCAGTCAACAATATGGAAGTTCGGCAATTTTTGTCTGTAGAAGACGATTTCCACGGGGAAATCTTCGCATTTTTGCCTACTTTATTCGGCAGCGATGCCGATTGCCTGCGCCTGTTCTACGGCCGCTCAACGTCATTTGATCCTCTCATCGATAAAGAACTTGATTGTTATGACACTATAAACCGACTTCTTGACCTCATAGCGCAGACATTCGCCTCGCCCGATAAGGAAGCGCGCAGCGTTCTGATCTCTTCGCTTCTGATCTCCGTAACGGCATTGCTTTTGCGCGAAACTGCTTTGAAGCATCCCGATGCCTTCGCACCGACTAACGCATCAAACTCCAACGCGGGCTCAATAATTGCCGAAACGGTACGGTATATCAATACTCATATCGGCAACGAATTCGGCGTGTCGCAACTGTCAGAACACGTAAATCTGAGCCGCAGCTATTACACGCGGCTCTTTCAAAGTATAACAGGAACCACCCCCGGTGTGTTCCTTGCAAGATGCCGCGTTCAGAATGCCGTAAGGCTGATGATAAACGACTCGATAAATATTCTCGATGCCGCTATGCTCAGCGGCTTTGGCAGCTCATCGGGATTCTATAAGACCTTCCGTGCCGTTTGCGGTATGTCGCCCGGGGAATATTTGAAATATATCCGAAGCACGTCCACATAACTCCGGCGTTGAAAAATTAAAAAATGAAATGTAATATTTCTGTTAATATTATATAATATAGTTGAATAAATAACTTATATATGATATAATATTATATATATTAAAACTGCGACAAAGTAAAATTACGAAAGGATCCCGCAAAAATGGCTTATCTTGACGGGCTTATCGCCGTTTGGGAAGATGTCAGAAACAGCTTTCTTGACAGTATGCCGCGCTCGACTGTCGAGCTTTGGTTCGGCAATATGAAAATGCTGGCGTTTAAGGACGACGTTCTTACCTTCTCGATCGATTCGGCGTTCAAATATGATATTATAAATCAAAAATTTCTTTCAAAAATAGAGGACGGCTTCGAGGAAAGACTCGGCTTCCGCGTTAAGGTCGAGATCATTTGCGAGGAAGAAAACGCAAAGTCGGATGCCGATAAAAAACGCCTTGAGGACGCGGCGCGAGATATCGAGGAGGACGAGAAGGATTCCTTCTTTGATTTCTCGGAGGGCGGAACGGGATTCCATTATGAGGGCGAGGATGAGCCGGGTGAGATCGTGATGCCCGACCCGATAATGCCGTCGCCGGATATGGGTGACGGATTTGAAGCGGAGCTTTTCCGCACAAGACAGCAGGAATTAGCAAATGAAACGCCCACGGAAAAAGAGGCGCGCCTCGAAAAGATAAAGGACGAGCGCCATCAGGTAATAATCAAAAGAATCCGCGATGAAATCGACGAGGAAAAGAGAATTGCAGGCGGTGAAAAGCCCGGCATGGGCGCGTGGGGCTCGACATTGCCGCCCTACAACTTCGAATATACCTTCGACAACTTCATAGTCGGAAGCTCAAACAAATTCGCTCACGCGGCTTGTACGGCGGTTGCGGCGAATCCTGCGATGAATTACAATCCCCTCTTCATCTACGGTCCCAGCGGACTGGGAAAGACCCACCTTCTTTACGCAATCACAAACGAGATCAAAAGAAAGAAGCCTGCGGCGAAGATCATATACATCAAGGGCGAGGATTTCACCACGCAATTCATTGAAGCTCTTGCGGCGCAGATGACGAATGAATTCAGAAACAAATACCGCTCCTGCGACGTTCTGCTGATCGACGACATTCAGTTCATCGCGGGCAAGACCTCGACGCAGGAGGAGTTCTTCCACACCTTCAACGCGCTTTACGAGGAGCACAAGCAGATCATACTGACGTCGGACCGTCCGCCGAGAGATATGAAGACGCTTGAGGACAGACTGAAGACGAGATTCGAATGGGGCTTGCTTGCGGACATTCAGCCGCCCGATCTTGAGCTGCGAGTTGCGATCATCAAAAAGAAGGCGGAGCAGGTTGGGATCATCATACCCGAGGAAGTGCTGACCTACCTTGCAGAGAATCTGCGCTCGAACATCAGGCAGATCGAGGGCGCAATGAAGAAGCTTGGCGCGCTTGCGTTCCTTTCGGGACAGAAGATCACGATGGAGGTTGCGAGGGGCTGCATAGCCGATCTGCTTGGCGGCGAGGAGCCGGTGAGCGTGACGGTTGACAAGATCTTTGCGACGGTTTATAAGAAATACGGGATCAGCAAGGAAGATCTGACGGGCAAGAGCCGCTCGAGAGAGATCGCGCAGGCGAGACACGTGACGATCTATCTGATCCGCAAGATCACGGAGATGTCGCTGCCGAATATCGGAAAGATATTTAATCGAGATCACACAACGGCGCTTGCGTCTTGGGAGACGATTGAGAAGAAGCTCAAGACCGACGCGATGCTGACGCTTGATATTAATGAGATGACGAAGGAAGTCACCGGCTCCGCCGAGTGAAAAGTGGAAAGTGAACAGTGAAAAGTTAAGGATAAT
>JAZQJB010000002.1:0-11125 GCA_045541375.1 Eubacteriales bacterium
CCTTTTGAAAAAGGTGGACGAAAACTTTTTTCTGCTGTTGACTTTAATTAAATTGAAAAAATCCCGCGCATTGCGCGGGATTTTTACCTTTAATTAGCAACTTATTCAGCGTATTCATTCAGCGCAGCGATGATCTCCGCAAAAGGTGCCTTTGCGGCGAGCATATCGTAGAATCTCTTGATGAGTGCTACGTCAGCTTCGTCGGTGATCTGCGAATACTTTGCAAGAGCGGCTGCTACGCCCTCGTTCTTTGCGCAGGCGCTGACTTCCTTGCCCGCGTCGTCGCCTTCGCAGTCCCAAAGAAGTCCTGCGGCGATGCCGACTGCAAGATATGCGGGGGTCTTTCCGCTCTCCTTGACGCAGTTGAACGCGCCAACGAGTCTGTCGGAGGGGCTGAGCTTACGCTTGGTGTCCTTACCTACGCGAAGAAGGGTGTCCTCGAGCAGGGGATTGTCAAGGCGGGGGATGAGGTTGTCGATGAAGGACATAAGTCCGTCGAGCGACGCGCCGTGGCGCTTTGCAAGTCCGCGCGCGGATTCGTCGAGAGCGCGGATGAGGATATACTTGATCTCGGGGTCGCGTCCGACCTCGTAAATATAGCTATGACCCTTCTGATAGCCGAGGTACGCCATAGTTGCGTGGCCCATATTGTGGAGCATCAGCTTGCGCTCGATGTAGAAATCAAAGGGAGTGAAAGGAACAAGACCGTTCATCTCGGGCGTGGGCGCGCCGACGGGACGGAATGCAGTCAGATCGGCGGGAAGCTCGTTGTAATAGTCGGTGCAAACCGCGAGAGCGTTCTCGTCGGTGAATTTCTTCGGTGTGGGAGGAACGGTGATTCCTACACAGCAGGAAACGAAGCCGATCTGCTCCTCGAAATATGTAACGAGCTCTTCGGGAATGTAGGGGCGAACGTAGCCGCGAAGGATCTTTTCAGAGCCGATGAGGTTTTCGCAGATGAGAATATTGAGGGGCTTTCCGCCTGCGGCATAACGCGCGGCGATACCCTTTGCAAGATTTTCGGCAACGTAGGGAAGAACGTTTACGCCGAGCGATGTTGCGAGAATGTCGCACTCCGCGATGAGTTTAACGACACCTTCGACGTCCTTGCCGTCAAATCCGGTGCAGTTTCCGACCCATTCCTTGACGTATTCGTTGCCGCGGGTGACGTAAACGGGATAACCGCCGTCAGCCTGAAGCTGCTTTACGACAGCCTCGTTGATATCAACGAAGGTAACGTTCCAGCCGGAAAGGGAAAAGCGCTTGCCGATAAATCCTCTGCCGATATTGCCGGCACCGTACATTATAGCGTGCATTTTTATATCTCCTTAGAAATTGATTACATAGATAAGTATATTGTAGCACTTTTTCAGCGGATTTTCAAGACTTTTTCGAAATATTTTACCGTAGCTTTCTGTATTATGTAAACTTTCAGTTGAAACAAAACGGGAAACAGTTTTGCGTTATCAATAACACACCCCCTTTCCTATTGACAACCCCCACCTCGGCGTGGTATAATTATTTATATTACAGTAGGAAAGGAAATTAATATGAAATCGGCTTTTTTCAGATCAATTTCGGTTATTTTTATTTTAGTCATACTCGCGGGCGCGCTTGCTTCTTGCGGGGAGGACCCTTATTACAAATTCTCACGCGATCTTGAGCCTCTGACCGAGGAGCAGATCGAGGCTTGCAACGCGGCTTACAGAGATGAGTATTTCGGCTCTTATGAGGAATACGTTGCGTCAAAATCCGAGGATATGCGCGCGCAGGCGGAGAAGATATACTACGGTATGAAACTCATCCAAAACAATATCTACACCCCCTACCTCGGCACTTTCGGCGGCGCGATTGTTTGCGGCACCACTATGAGCGCGGAGGAGGAATACTACGTCCTCGGCGGGCAGAAGATCGATATGGGTGATCTCAAGAAGATCTCGGTCTATAAGGACGGCAAGATTGTGTCGCTCTCGCAGGCTTACAACAGCGGCTGGCTCACCGATGCCGACGTGCAGACTCTCGCGGGCAGACTCGCGGAGTACCATTCTTCACTTGAAAAATGAGATTCATATTCCCGCAGGACGGCGACTGCATCAATAAAAACGACGGAATCCTCACCGCCGACGGCATAATCATCGAAGCGCGCATCGAGGCACCCGAAGATGCCGATATTTTCATCGGCGGCGAAAAGGCGAAGTTTTCGGACGGTGTGTGGACGGCAAAGGTTCTGATCTCCGATTATAGATCCACTCTTGAGGCTGAAAATAGGGTAAACGGCGAGGTTCAGAGCATCATTTTGCATAAATTTGCCGATCCCGTTGGCAAATTCCGCCTTTCTTCCGACGATAACATCCTCTTTTTGCAGGATATTACGGCGAACAAGGAGAAATACACCTCGATTTTCGACAACCCCTACCTTGCGCTTTACAAAAAGGCGCACGATCTTTACGGCGTGAAGGTTCATCTCAACCTGTTTTACGAATATATTCCCAACGAAAAGTATTTTTCCGCGCATCCCGATCAATTTGATCTCTCAATGATGACGGATAAGTTCAAATCCGAATTCCGCGCGAATTCGGATTGGCTAAAGCTCGCGTTCCACTCGAACGCCGAGTTTCCCGACAAGCCTTATAAGTACGCAACGGCAGAAAAGATCACGGGGGATTACGAAAAGATCCGCCGCGAGATCGTCCGTTTCGCGGGCGAGAGCTCGATGACGAGCTCAACCACCGTCCATTGGGGCGCGGCAAACAGAGAGGTCGTCGGTGCATTGCACGATCTCGGTCTGCGCTCGCTGACGGGATATTTCCGACGCAACGCCAAGGGAGAGCCGAGTGTTTCCTACTATTTTGAGGACGAAAGGCTCGAGCACATCGGCTCGCGCGATTTTTGGTACGACAAGGAAACCGATATAATTTTCGCGCAGATCGACCTCGTTCTCAACGAAAAGACCTACAACGACGTCATGGCAGCACTGCCGAAGATCGCGGATGACCCGCAGCGCGGGGGATTTGTCTCCTTGATGATCCACGAGCAGTATTTCCACCCCGACTACCGCCGCCACCTCCCCGATTTCGAGTCGCGCGTGCTCGACGCCTGCGCTTTCCTCGCTTCTCGCGGGTACGTCGGAACACATATAAGCGAATTGATAAAGAAAGTATGAAAAATATAGTAGAGTCAATGTAAAAAGGAAGACTTTCGCCGCAGCGAAAGTCTTCCTTTTTTATTCAATTAAAGTGAAGTCTTCGAAACCAGATACTTCGCGGTCTGAACCATGAACTCGACAGCCTTGGGGAGATAATCGGTGCTGAAGCCTTTGAGGAACGCGTCTGCCTCATAGGTAAATTCGCCGTCGTATTTGATGTCGTCGAACGCCTTCATAATGTTATCCCAGTTCATCTGACCGAGGCCGGGGAGGGTGTGGCGGTCGCCCTGGTAGTCGTTGTCGTGGAGATGGACCGACTTGAGTCTGTCGTGGCCGAGAATGCGGATGGTGTCCTCTGCCTCCTCGCCGACGAGCGAGCAATGGCCGACGTCAAGGCAAGCAACGACCCATTCGCTGTCGATGGCGTCGATGAGAGCCGCGTGATCCTTTGCAAAGCCGGCAACGTCGGTGCAGATGCACTTACGCTTGACTTCTCTCTGCCACATATTTTCAAGCGCGATCTTGACGCCATAGTGGCGCGCGATCGGGATTAGGGATTTATAATACTCAACGTTGAGATCGAAAGCCTCTTTTTCGTGGCCGAGATAGGGCATCCAATGGAGGGGATGAACGACCTCGATCTTGACGCCCATCATTGCGCTGACCTCGATCGACTGCTCGACGCGGGGCTTTGCGATATTTTCGCGGATATTTTCATCTGCCCAAGCAAACGAGAAGGGCGCGTGCGACTGATTGAATACGATTCCGTTCGCGTCGCAGTAAGCCTTGCGCTCCTCAACGGTCTTTCTCCAATCGCCTGCGATATATGCGCTGTCGTCGCGGATCATCTCGAAAAGCGAGAGGTCGAGGCAATCGTAGCCCGCGTTCTTGAGCATAAGAACGCCCTGTTCGAATCCAAGTCTGCCAACGGCAACGCCGGTCTGTGTTGAAATAAGCATTGTTGTAATTCCTTTCTTGAAAAAGAGGTTTTATTTCTTCTTGAAATTAGCTGTGAAAGTGGTTTTTGCCGTGATCTTTACGTTTCCTGACGAGGTAAACGCGCCGTCCTCGGTCGTCCAGCCGTCAAATACGTAGCCTTCCTCCGCGATAACGTGGACTGTGACGTTGCCCCTGTTGTCGCCCGAAAGCTCGATGCGTCCGCCCTCGCCCGCGACGAGAGTGTGCGCCTCGGTCGAGGTGAAGACCAGCTTCGCCTCGGTGCCGTCCGCGTGGGTCAGAGCAATGTACTTGTTCGACGAGCGCGACTGGATGGTGTAGGTCTCGGATTTGGGTCTATCGTGAACCGAATTCTTCGAAAGTCCGACGACTCCGTCATCGGTTCTTGCAAATTTGCAGTCCGTCAGATTCAACTCGTTGTTCGCAAACTTGAGCCCGTAAACGCCCTGGAAGCGGAAAATATAGTCCTTGACTGCGGGCTGACCGCTATACGTGACCTTATTTTGGGAGAAATCAATATTTCCCATATAGTTGGTCGATTTGAAATAGCCCGTGACCGCGATAGTTTTGCTGTCATAGGTATCCTGACGCAGAACGTTTGCATTATAGACGATACCGGGGTTCACGCCCGTGCCCGTGACGAGGATGATCCTCTTATCCGAGCCCTTTTCAATCATAAACTCGTTTTCCGAGATCTTGACGTTGTGCGTGCCCGCCTGCTCAAAACCAAATCCCTTTATGATCTTTTTGCCGTCAACGACACTTGTGTGAGTTATGTCGCCTGTGTTCGGATAAAGAATGATGAATGCGGGGTTCGCCTCGTCGCAGAACTTGTTCGAATTCTTCGTTGCGGTGAAGGTGTTGCCCGTGATCTCAACGTTTGTGATGCTTGCGAATCTGATCGCCGCGTAGGTGGGACGGTCGAAGATGTTGTTCGTGATCTTGAATCCGTCGCAGACAGCCTCGTGCGCCGAGCCGTGGTGACCGATCGCGATATGATGACCGGGAAGCTCATCCGAGGGGCCGAAATAGCAGGAATCTATAGTGACGTTGTTGCATCCGAAAGTTTCGCCGTAATCAAAACGAACGGGTGCGTTCGCGTGGTCGCCGCTGTGTGCGCCGGGATGCGACTGCTCGACCTGGATAGTCTCGCGAGTAAAGGTTCCGCCCCACTCAAATCCCGCGAAAATGCAGTTGCGGATGGTGACGTCCTCACAACCCGTGATCTGAATGACGTGGTTGTTCTTGATATCCTTGAAGATCATATTCTCGATCGTGATACCCTTGCTCAGACCGAAAAGAAGAGTTGACTGAGTCGAATGATCGTTGTCGATCACGCCGCCGCTGACGGTGAAATTCGAGGAGCCGTTTCTGCCGTAATCCTTGAAATCAGTGTTCAGGATACGCGCAAGAATGAGAACGGTGACCTCGCCCTTCTTCACCTTTTGTGCGAGTTCTTCGGTATATCCCTCGCGCGCGTCGGTAAATCCCGAATACATTCTGAGCGTTACGCCCTCGCGCATACTGATGACCTTGATATTGTAGAATCCGGGGTAGATGAAGATCTCGCCGCCGCCCTTTGCCGAAACGCTGTTAATGAGTGACTGAAGCTTTGAGCTCTGATCGGGCAGATTTGTCGAAGATTTGCTGCCCGTGATGCCGTATTGTGCCGCGCTGATGAATTCCTCTTCGCAAGGGAAAGCTTCATAAGAAACGCTTCCGTCTTCGGAAACCTTAGCCTTGATGTTTGCCTTGTGACCGAAGCAGTCGAGGACCGCGATCTCGGTCTCGCCGACGTGGTGAGAGGTAAGATTCACGTTCCAAGAGCTCTTGACAAGCTCCGCCGAGAGAATATTCGGGTCGGCAACCTCGAGTGAATGCGCGGGGAAGCCCCAACCGGGGTTCGCGACCGTCACGGTCGTGGACTCGACGGGAATGAGCGCGGTCGTTTCTTCAATTGTCGTTTCGGGCGCGGTGGTTTCAAGGGGTCCCTGCTCTTCTCCGCAGGATGCCGCTAAAAGAAGTGCGGCAAGAATGATTAAAAATCTGAATTTTTTCATTTTTACGATTTAACAAATTTAGCGGCTTCAAATGCCTTGGCGTAGAATTCTTCTGCGGGGATCGTGGTATCGCGCTTGACCTCAAGCGAGATAACGCCCTCATAATCTTCAAGATACTTGCGAACATAATCCCAGTCAACGCCCGTGCCCTGACCCGGAAGCAGATGGCTGTCCTGATTATAAACACCGTAGTTATCGTGCAGATGAAGCGCCGCAAGACGGTGGCGGTATTTTGCAAGCGCGAGCTTTGTCAGCGAGAAGCAAGCCTCGTGTCCGCTGTCGTAGCAGAATTTGAGGCGCGGGCAATCGAGGTGAGCGTATATGTAGTCTATGAAATGGAAAAATCTCTGGTTTTCAAGGCAAATATCGACGTTCGCCTTATCGGCAACCTCGATCAGCTTTGCAACGCGATCCATACCGATCTGCGAGATCGGAGGATATCCGTTTCCTGCAGAAACGTGCCATACCGCACGCGGAATGCCGAGTCTGCCGCACTCGATAAGGTTGTCGCGGAGCATATTGAACGCCGCCTCGCCCTTTTCGGTATCCTTCCAAAGGTGGTTGATATTGTCCCAAGGCGCGTGGCAGTTGTCGATGTTGAGACCGAGCGAATGGATGATCTCGACCTGCTTATCATTGGAAAATGTTCCGCCGAGGCTGACAAGTACGGAATCAAATCCCGCGTTTTTAATCGCGGTGAAGATCTCCGTCGGGTCTGAATTGAATTTTCCTGTGTGAACTCCGTATCTGATCATATTTTTTCTCCTTGAATCAAATTGATTATACTTTTTTGTGTTTATGACTTGACAAATTTAGCCGCTTCAAATGCGTCGGCGAAGAATTCGTCATAAGGTACGCCGGGGATCTTTTTGACCTCGAGCGTGATAACCCCCTCGTAATCCGCTATATACTTGCGAACGTAATCCCAATCGACGCCTGTGCCCCTGCCGGGGAGAAGGTGGAGGTCTTCGTTGTAAACGCCATTGTTGTCGTGCAGATGGAGCGCCGCGAGCTTGTGCCTGTATTTCGGGAGTGCGAGCTTTGTCTGCGAGAAGCAAGCCTCGTGGCCGCTGTCATAGCAGAATTTGAGCCTCGGGCAATCGAGTTTTGCGTATATGTAATCTATAAAATGGAAAAATCTCTGATTTTCCAGGCAAATGTCAACGTTATTTTTATCCGCTACCTCAATAAGTCGCGCAACGCGGTCAATGCCGAGCTGCGAGATGGGCGGATAGTTGTTACCCGCGGAAACGTGCCATATCGTGCGCGGAATTTCATATTTTCCGCACTCGATGATGTTGTTTTTGAGCATTTCAAACACTCCGTCACCATATTCGCTGTCAACCCAAAGCTGGTTGATATGCTTGTGCGGCGCGTGACAGTTCTCGATCTCAAGCCCAACTTTTCTGATGATGTCGATCATCTTATCATTGTCGAACTTACCATTGAGGTTAACGATCACCGCATCAAATCCCGCATTTTTTATAGCCTCGATCATTTCAGTGGGATCGGATTGGACTTTTCCTATCTGGATTCCGTATTTGATCATAGTTCTATTCCTGTGTTTTGATTATTAATTATAATCGGCTTCTGTTTTGGATATGCTTCAAAATGTCTTTGCAAACGCTTTCAAAATAATCGTTGACTTGACGATTTTTATACCTTAAAACCTCAATTCCGAGGCTATCGAGGTATTCATCTCTTTCGCGGTCAGCCTCTGCATTTTGCGGACGCAAGTGCCCTTTTCCGTCAAGCTCAATGACAATTTTCGGCTCTGCAATATAAAAATCCACAACGTATCTGTCAATAACCTTCTGCCTGTGCACCGTTATCTGAAGCTTTTTAAGAAAATCATACCAAAGATGCTTTTCTTCGGGTGTCATATTTTTTCTTAACACCTTTGAAATCGGCGTCAGCTTGTGGTTTTTCGTGCTGTTATACATTTTCTTTCTTTAGTTGGTTGCAGACTCCGCTACCCCTCATCCGTCAGCCCCAAGGGCTGACCCCTTCTCCCACGGTCAGGGAGAAGGCTAAGAGTTAGTGCTATCCGCTTATTTGTGCAGCGAATAATATTCAATGCTATAATTCAGTTGGTCAAAGAGGAATAATTTATTTGAATCGCTTCGCGATAAAACTCGAATATGCTGGTCTGTATCCAAGTTTTTCTCAATTATCTATCGGAATAAAGCTCTATCGCACCAAACAATGGGGAATATTGTTAATAAAGCATTCCTCTTTGACCAACAAAGGATTCTAACCCAAACGATGCCCGCTGAAATGCGAAGAATCGCGAACCAACCTATTAGCCTTCTCCCTGACCGTGGGAGAAGGTGGCACGCGTGAGCGTGACGAATGAGGGGTAGCGGAGTCTGTACTGCCCGAAATTAAGTGTTTTTTATAAAAATATAAAAAACGGAGCAACGCCAAAAAGACGTTGCTCCGCAAACGAAATTAAAGAGTATTGGAAGAACCGAGAACGTTGACGATCTTGTGCTTGACCATCTTCTTGACTTCCTCGCGAGCGACCTTGAGGTAATCTCTGGGGTCGAATGCTGCGGGGTTGGAGGTGAGCACGCGGCGGATGCCTGCGGTCATTGCCAGACGGATGTCGGAGTCGATGTTGATCTTACAAACAGCCATCTGTGCTGCGCGGCGAAGCTGCTCCTCGGGAATACCTACTGCATCGGGGAGCTGACCGCCGAGAGCGTTGATCTCTGCAACGTATTCCTGGGGAACCGAGGAAGCACCGTGAAGAACGATGGGGAACTCGGGAAGGCGCTTGCCGATCTCCTCGAGAATATCGAAGCGAAGAGGAGGAGGAACAAGGATGCCCTTCTCGTTTCTTGTGCACTGTGCGGGAGTGAACTTGTATGCGCCGTGGGAGGTACCGATAGAGATCGCGAGGGAGTCAACACCGGTGCGGGTAACGAAATCCTCAACCTCTTCGGGACGGGTGTAGGAGGAGTGCTCAGCTACGACGTCATCCTCAACGCCTGCAAGAACGCCGAGCTCGCCCTCAACAACGCATCCGCGCTCGTGAGCGTAATCAACGACCTTCTTGGTCAGAGCGATATTGTCTTCGTAGTCGAAATGAGAACCGTCGATCATAACGGAGGTGAAACCGCCGTCGATACAGGACTTACAGATCTCAAAATCTGCGCCGTGGTCAAGGTGAAGAGCGAAATCAACGCCGCTGTCCTCAACTGCTGCGCGAGCAAGGCCCATAAGGTATGCGTGCTTAGCATACTTACGCGCGCCTGCGGAAACCTGGAGAACAACGGGGGACTTTTCCTCAGCAGCCGCCTCGGTGATAGCCTGGATGATCTCCATGTTGTTAATGTTGAAAGCGCCGATAGCATAGCCGCCGGCATAAGCCTTCTTGAACATTTCTTTGGTAGTTACAAGTGCCATTTTTAATCTCCTTGTGAGTAAATTTATTTCCATCCTATATTATACACTTTTTTTGTTAAAAAATCAAGTTTTTCGGGGAATATTGTTTGGGGATTTGAGAAAAAAAGAGGAAAATATAAAAAAGTATTGACAGAAAATAAAAACTGTTGTATAATAATAACGTAGGAGCACCGATACGGTTGCTTCCTAGTGATGATTAAAGATAACCGCTCACTCGGTCAAAGCAGGGCGGTTATCTTTTTTTATTAATATCAATGACAAGAGCAATAATTGCAACAACAAGTGTGCAAAAAAGGAAAAGTGCTTCCCAAGTAATGTACATTGGCATCCCCTCCTCTCCCGAGGAAGGAAAAAAGATTTTAACTTCCCCGAAATTTGAGGAAGCAACCGCACCGATATGGTACTCCTACGGGCTTTCGCCACGCATATTATATCACATTCGACATTCTTTGTCAATAAAAACGTTCCGCAACGCGGAACATATCGTACCGCGCCCCGCGCGGTATATCGTATTGTTTGCCAAAGCAAACAATATATCGTATCGGCGCCGGCCGATATATCTCGCGCCGTCCTTGGGCGGTGCTTTATAAAAAGGAAAAAATCCGCCGCAGCGGATTTTTGATTAAATTATATCCCGCCCTCGGTTTTCTTTAGGTGGTATAGTCCCGCATATCGCTGACTCCCCACCCCACCCCCTCCCGCAAGCGGGAGGGCTGAAATTGAAAGTTTGATCACACGTATTTTATTTAATGAATACAGCTTTAGCCTCACTCAGCAAGCGACTCTGTAATCATTTTCACTGCAAGAGAAAAGCCTTGAATGAAGGAATCTTCGGTATCGGTAATCGAGAGCTCGTTATGGGAACTTCTGAGTTTGTCGAGGACCTGTTTGCCCTCGCTGTCGAGTTTGCTCCAGAGGATATTATAGCATATTTCAAGCTCGCCGCGTAGTTTTTTGGTCTTTTCGTCGTCGGTTTCTCTTTTTTCACTTATCGGATTGATGTTTCCGTGCCAAAGATCGGACAGAGTTTGTTTCATTTTATCTTCCTCCAAAACAAAAAGTGCGCAGCCGAAGCCACGCACCGAAAAACGCAAACTCCGATTGCTGCTACACAAACCGAAGTTAGATCTCTACCTTTTTGGCATATTCTCTACCTCATATGGAATTTGCGCTTTTACCAAATTCCTATGAGGTAAGGATACGCCAAAAAAGGGTATAGTTATACTATCCCGAAAAAGTTAGAGCCGTAAATATTCAGTTTGTGTAGCAAATATATTATAGCATAGTTTTGGCATTTTGTAAACAGTTAAATGAAATTTTACGTTGTTTAGATCGCTGAATAACCAAGTTCGCGCTCAAAACAATCGCCCTCCCGCTTGCGGGAGGGTTGGGTGGGTATTCAGATACTCAAACGAAGACTCTTTCGCGTGGCAAAGGGTGACAGAGCGCAACCCTTCCCTACATTCGGGAAGGGTTGACTCTGTCCAAAACGGAGAAGCAGAGCTTCACCGTTTTGAAGCACGGAAGCGAGAGCTGAAGCTCTCGCATTAGT
>JAZQJB010000003.1:0-4979 GCA_045541375.1 Eubacteriales bacterium
CGTGCCCGCAGGCATATACGCCCGAAGGATCTCGTGACGCGCCCATTTACAAGCGCGTCGCGGTGCCATAACGATGAAGTCTGCAGTAAATTACCGTATAATTTTGACAAAGCGTTTTGTTCGCACATTCTAAAGTCAACATAAACGAAATCACTGTGAAATTTTGAAACTACACAGTGATTTCCCATTTTCATATATATTTAGTCTTTTGGTGCAGTGCAGACCCCTTCGCCAGCACCGCGCCGCGCAAAGAACAATTTGCGCGCCACGAGATCCTTCGGCGGCAGGCGGCCTGCGGTCGCCGCCTCAGGATCACATCGTTTCTTTTGAAGGGGGCTGCGCCCCCTTCACCCCAGCTTTGCGAGTGCGAACATAGCTTTTTACTAATTATTTGTGCATATTGCTATATGTTAATTTTCAATATACGTTTGTCAGCAGTCTGCGGGCGGGATTTTCATCCCGCCCGTTTTATATTGATTCCTACATATTTTTCGATGTATTTGACATATATGATATAATAAAATCGTTGAAAAATGCCCGGTATTGCCTTAATCAAATTTTACTGTGGGGATCATTTCGAACTCGCCGGTTTTGAGGTTGAGGGCGGCAAAGCCGCTGTCGAGAATATTCATCTCGTATTTTGAAGCCTTTCTCAGATAGCCGATGATATGGTCACCCACACGGCGGTAAGGATTAAAGTCGATGTTTTCTCCTTCGAAAACAAGGGATTGGTTCCCGCCGCGCGCATCGGTGAGGTAGAATTGCATATCCACCTTGCAATTCAGCTTGAGCTCGGTCTCGACTTTCAGCTTCGAGATCTTGTCGGGGTCGGTCACGCCCGGATAGTTCTGTGCAATATAGGCATCCGGGTCCTTGTGGTACTCGTTATATTCCTCTATGCGCGAAGTAGTGGTGAACCCGAGCTCGCCCGAATCCAGATAAACGTACTGAATATTGCCGAAATCGATCGTTGATGCCGAATCTGTCGCGAGATCATAAATCTGCAGAGTATTGTTATTTCCTGCACCGTATGCAATCGTTCCGCAGACGAACATGGGAACAAAATTGAAGTTCGCCATCTTTCTGTAATTCTCGCCCGAATAGTCGCTCGTCCAGACCTCGGAATCATAATGTATCAAAATGTATGGATCATCGCTGAAAAAGAAGCGCTTGTTGGTCATACCGACAAGATGCATCTTTGCGGGAATATCACATAACTTATCCGCCGTGTCTGTCGCGGGATCGTAGCAGACGATATAATTGCGGGTCTGCCTCAAATTCTGACCTGCATCCCATGACACGTCCGATACACTCAAATATACCTTTCCATCCATAGCAAAGGCGGATTTGGGCGTCGAGTGAGGACTATCAGCTTGGCTCTTTTCCGCGATCACACGCGCCTCGCCGGTCTTCATATTGTAAAGACGCACTTGAGTTTCGTTGCTTAATTCGATATTAATACCTTTCGTACACTGATACAAGCACCAATCATCAAAAACGGTGATGGAGTCAATATTCCACCCTGCGGGCACGAAAACGGGGCAGCTTTCGTCCGTGTGCTTGCAGGACGGCTTGATGCAAATGCTTGTGCTCGTTTTTGTCACGGGGTCGTACTTGTAAAGATATTGGAATAAACCGTACAATCCGCCCTCAAAATCCTTGTGTGCGGCCGATTTGTGTATCCAGCACCCGTCGTATTCAACGCCGAGGTAGTAGGAGGGATAGGACCAAAATCCGTCTCCTGCCGTAAAATATTCCTCGGGGAGATCATCGACCACGGGCGGGTCGTTTTCGTTTGTTTCGGGAACGTCTGATTCGTTTGCGGTGCCCGCGGGGTTGAAAAGCTCGGGGATGAGCCCGACGAGCCTTCCCGCGAGCGGGACAGCCGCGCCGAGAAGCACAAGGCACGCGGCAAGCAGAGCGACCTGCTTGAAAATTTTCGCCTTATTTGCGCCGCGCTCGCCTACTCCCTCGGCACGCGGCTTGATCCTTTTTGCGGCGGATTCGATAAATTTGTCGTCGATGTGCTCGAACGCGCCTATCAGCCGCTTATCGTTTTTGTTTTTCATACCAAAATACCCTCCTTTTGCAGTTTTTCTGCAAGTTTTCGGCGTGTGCGGAAAAGGATAGTTTTCACCTTTCCCTCGCTGAATCCCATATCGGCGGCAACGTGCGCGACCTTTTCGCCGAAATAGTGGTGCAACACGAACACGTCGCGCTCGTGCTCGGGCAGGCTTTCAAGGAGCTCGTTGAGGATCTCGCCCGCGCGCGCCGACTCGAATTGGTCGCACAGGTCAAAGGAATCGGGAATCGATTCGAGAAAATCCTCGCCGATCTCGGCAAAGCTCTTGCACCGCCGCCAGACGTTTTCGGATCGCGTTTTCTTCATGGCGAGATTGCGGACGATCTTGGCGATATAAGCCTTCAGACATTGCGGTCTTTCGGGCGGAATGGCGTTCCAAAGCGCCAAAAGCAGATCGTTGAGGCATTCCTCGCGGTCCTCGCGCAGAGAAAGAATATTCGCCGCGACCGTGTGGCAAAACGCACCGTATTTTTGCTCCACCCCGCGCAAAGCACTCTCGTCGCGCTCAAAAAGCATCTCAATTATCTTCTCGTCATTCATACGCTCACCTCTCGTCAGTTTTCAAAGGGTCCCTTCACCTATCAAGTACCACCCGGGGGCATTTTGGTTTCATAATTTCGGGGATTTTCTCGAGTTTTGTAGACCTGCACAAAACGTCGCGGGAGATTTTGTGCAACTTTACTATCATAGTATCACAAAACCGCCGATTTGTCAATAGAAAAAGTGCTAAAACAAAAGTCAGGATCACCCGAGGGGTGATCCTGACTGATCATATGATATACAGTTTATTTCATATAATCTTCAAATCGATTATTATGCATATCCTCGAGGAAATCATAAAGCCTTGAGAAATCAATCCCGTCTACTATTTTTCCGCGATAAGAACCTGCGTTATAAATATAACTTGTATTATCCATTATATCGCTCACTATTGTTTGAACAAGCGAATAAACCTCTGTCTGCCCTTCCGTGGCATTGCCTGAAGCAACAAGGTCGGATAACTGAACATATTCAAGCTCGCCGGAACCTGTCTTATAAAGAACATCAATAAAGAGTTCGTCGATAAGTCCGGTCTCGTTTAATACACAAATTTGGAATTTGTAGTCGTCAATATACTCCTGCTCATTCAAGAAAACAAAGTAGGGCTTATCCCAATAGTTTTGATCCTCACCTTCTGCTTGCGCTTCTCCGGTTAATGCTTCACGCATAAGTTCGAAAAACATATCCTTGTCAAGCACTTCGAAGGTGTAATCATCGGGATTCAAAGCAAGCAATTCTTCGTCGGTTTTATCGTTCGACAGTATCGAACGCACGAGTTGTGCATCGCGTTTTTCGGCTTCGGAACCTTCTCCGAAAAGCAACCAGCCCGTATTCAGATTATCTTCGCTCGATATACCGCCGAATTTTTCCGCATATTTGTATTTAACGTTGATGCCGTAAAAAACATATTTGAATACTTCGCTGTCATCGCCGTCCTTCATACCTTCGCGGGTGAATGTGTAGACCCATCCGTTATCAAGTTTGCGACGTGCAACTTTTCGGTAAAACATAATGTTAGAATCTTCATCCGGCATAGCTCCCGCCCCAAAATTGCTTCCTGCAGGAGTTATATGACTTACTATCATCGATATTACGGGAATTAACGCGCCCATAAGTACCGCGCATGCGACGAGGGCGGCGGCTTGTTTCCAGGCGGTGAAGAGCTTTGTCTTCTTCGACTGCTCTGCCTCCCTCTTCGGCGAGACGGGCGGGCGGATCTTGGCGGCTGTTTCGGCGATCAGGTCGCTATCTATGTGGTCGATAGCGTCGAGGAGCCTTGTATCCTTGAAAAACTCGTTTTTCATACCATTATACCTTCCTTTTTAAGATATTCCGCAAGCTTTTTGCGGGTGCGGAAGAGCTTCATTTTGATCCTGCTCTCGCCGCTGTGCATTTGTTTTGCGATGTCGGAGGGACTCATATCGAAGAAATAGCGCATTATGAAGATCCGGCGGTCGCCCTCGCCCAGAGAGCGCAGGAATTTGCTTATCAGCTCGCCCGCGCGGCGCGATTCATAAAGCTCGGAAAGGTCGGTGCCGTCGTCGAGCATTGAAAGCAGCTCCTCGTTGACTATCTTGACCTGCCCGCCGCGCTTCCAGGCGTTGTTCGCGCGCGATTTTTTCATTGCCTGATGCCGCGTGGTTTCCGATATGAACGCAGAAAGGCTTTTCGGCTCCGTGGGCGGAATGGCATTCCAGAGTGCGAGATAGACGTCATTGACGCACTCTTCCCTATCCTCGCGCAGGGCGAGGAAATTCGAGGCGATGTAGTAGATCAGATCGCCATACTTTTTATCGACCTCCTCAAGCGCACGTCCGTCGCGCGAGAGAAAAAGCTCGATGATCTTTTCGTCCTTCATTGTTCTCTCCTTCCCACGTTTTCTTTGTCCCTTCACTTAATAAGTACCCTTTCGATACCTCCGGTCACGCTTTTTTGCGAAAAAAGGAAAATATTTTTTGCTTCCTTTTATATAATAGCATTATTTTGGGACTTTGTCAATGTGCGATATGCGATAGAAGTAATCTGTTAGAAAACAAAACATAGGAGGATATGTTCGCACTCGCAAAGCAGGGGTGAAGGGGGCGCAGCCAAGCAACGCACTCGCCCGTCGGGTCTGACGGTTTTCCGAAGGAAAACGGCGGTGTTCAGCCGCCGAGACAGACCCGACTGTTGAGCTTTGCTCAACTATGTCATCCTGAGGCGGCGTCCGCAGACCGCCTGCGCCCGGTAGGTCTGTCGGTTTTCCGAAGGAAAATGGAGGCGTAAGCCGAGAAGACAGACCTACAGTTTGCCGAAGGCAAACATTGGATCATCGTGACGCGCAAATTGTTCTTTGCGCGTCGCGGTGCTGGCGAAG
>JAZQJB010000004.1:0-10488 GCA_045541375.1 Eubacteriales bacterium
GATCCGACTTGACCTCGGAGAAGCCGTAAATTCCCTCGTCGCGGAGGTGGCAAAGAAGCTTATAGACGCGGTCGTGGAGCTCCTTGTCGTCGGGATCCTTCAGATAAACGAGCGAGGACATCGCGTTCGAGAGGCAGTATGCTCTGTAATCGACGCACTTGCCCTTTTCATTGACGTCAACAAGGCCGTGGTCGGCAAGAAGCGCGTTGAGCTTGATGGTGCGCTTAATCTCGCGCTGACCGTGGTCGCTGACCATAAAGATGTCGGTATCTTCAAGCACGCCCGCTTCTTCGAGAGCTTCGCAAAGCTGACCGAGATGCTTGTCCACGCGATCGAGCTCGGTATAAAGCTGAGGGCTGAATACGCCGTTCGTGTGGCGGATGCCGTCAATCTGACCGTTGTGAACGAAGGTCACCTCGGGCGCGTACTTTCTGATGATGTCAGCCGCGCACGCAACGAGAAATTCGTCGTCGTAGGGGTGGATCATAAAGTTCTTTCTGCCGCCCTTGACGTAATCGGGGTGGAGAAGATCTGCGTGGCTCTTGATGATCTCGATCATCTCGGGCGAGGAGCCTGCGTCGGCGAAGGAGGACTCAAGAGTGTCACCCTTGTTGGGCATCCAGTATTCGTTGATAAGGTAGTCGATGTCGGGGTGGCAGCCGGTGCAGGTCCAGAAGATCGATGCGGTGGTGTATCCCTTTTCCTTTGCCGCGGTGAAGATGTCCTTGCACTTTACGCTGTCGTGGAACCACTGCCAGGTGTCTTCCTTCGAGTCGGTCGTGAATCTGTAGTTGGAATAAACGCCCGTTTTGTCGGCGTAGCAGCCCGTCATCATGCTGACGTGGTTCGGGTAGGTTACGGTCGGATAGATCGAACGGATGCGCTCAACCGAACTTCCGCCCTCAAGGTACTTTTTGAAGTTGGGCTTTGTGCGGAGATACGCAAGATCCTCGAAAACCATTGCGTCAACCGAAAATACCAATAATCTTTTTTTCATAAAAAGCCTCTTTCTCATAAAAATTTATGAAATTACACTTGATTTTTTGATGTAATTAATGTAAAATATTAATGTAACATATATCAGGGGGTGCAAAATGGGAAAAACTCTGCTTGAAATATCGAAGGAGATAGGCGTTTCGACTGCCACGATCTCGCGCGTGCTGACGGGCGAGGATTGCGTTTCGCCCGAAACGAGGGACAAGGTGCTTCGCGCCGTCAAGGAAAGCGGATACGAAAAACGTCCCAGAAGGCGCTCTGCCGAGCTTCGGGGCAGCGGCACCGTCCTGGTCATAGCGGGTCAGCTTCACAATCCGATAACTCTCGGATTCATCGACGGCATTCGCCAGCGCCTCGCAAAGGAGGGTATGCGCACCGTCATTTCTCTGAGCGATTACGATACTACCCGTGAATGCGACGCGCTCAAATACGCTTCGAAAAACGGTTTTTCGGGTATTTTTTTGCTCAACGCCATCGAAAGCAAAAAGCTTGTGTCGATTATGCCCGATATAAAAACGCCGATGATATTTGTCAACAGATTTCTGCACTCGGTCGATACCGACGTTGTGACGGTCGATAACTACCGTTGCGGCTATCTTGCAACCGAATATCTCATAGTGCGCGGACACAGACGCATCGCGCATATCGCGGGTCCCGCGACCTCGGTCACCTGCCGCGACAGAATGCAGGGCTATCTTGACGCCATGCGTGAGCACGGCATCAGCATAGACAAATCCTTCGTCTACTACGGCGACCGCAGATACAAGAGCGGGTGCGAATTCGGTGCGCAGATAGTGGCCATGCCGCCCGAAAAGAGATTCAGCGCGGTTTTTTCGGCAACCGGCCTTATGGCTGCGGGAATGGTAGACACTCTGCGCGGCTACGGCATCCGCGTGCCTGATGATATAAGCATCGTCTGCAACGATGATTACAGCCGCGATTATATGCCCTGCCCGATCGATTTCACGACCTTCGAGCAGGATCCGATACTGATGGGCAACACAGCCGCCGAGCTTCTGCTCGAACGCATCGCCGCACCCGATCAGGCTCCGAAGCGAATGGTTTTCCCGCCTGTGCTGACAGAGCACAACAGCGTTGTTCTAAAAAGATAATGAATAATGAATGATGAATAATTAATAATGAATAATTATGGTTGATTTCCGCGCTCGCGCGGAAATCTTCCTTTATTTTTCATTCTTCATTCTTCATTTTTCATTATTCATTAAATCATTTAACATCCTACGGACGGAATCGCTTTTGCGATTCCGTCTTTCGCCAACAAACTTGATGCCTGTTAGACAAGGATGTGTATAAGCACGGAAACCGGCTACCCCTAACCGATCTCCGATTGTTGGAAATTTCAGTGACTGACGTACAGTCGCTTATTTCATATAAAGTCCGCCGTTTACGTCGATGATATCACCGGTGATATAGGACGAAAGATCGGAGGAAAGGAAGAGAACTGCGTTTGCGATGTCGTCGGGAGTACCGAAGCGGCACATCGGGATAGTCAGCTTGGGATCATCCTTGGGGTCGGTAAGCCAGGAAAGACCCTGTGCCATAGCGGTGAGAGTTCTGCCGGGGCATACGCAGTTGGAGGTGATGTTGTACTGACCGCCCGAAAGAGCGAAGCACTTGGACATATTGAGAACTGCCGCCTTTGCGGAGGAGTAAGCGCAGGAGGAGGAACGTCCGCCGCGCTCGCCTGCCATCGAGGAGATGTGAACGAGCTTACCGTAGTTCTGCTCCTTCATGATCTCGTAAACAGCCTGAGTGCAGAAGAATACGCTCTTGATGTCGATGGTCTGCATCTTGTCCCAGTGCTCGATGGTGATCTCGTCAACGCGGAGAGTGCCGGTGAGACCTGCGTTATTTACCCAGATGTCGATTCTGCCGTAAATGTCGCGCATAGCCTCGATCTCGGACTTGAGGTTGTCGAAATCGGTAACGTTGAAATACTTGAAGGATGCTTCGTAGCCCTCAGCGCAAAGAGCGTCTGCGGTCGCCTGACCCTTCTCGCGGTTGATATCGGTAATGATGACCTTTGCGCCAAACTCAGCAAGTCTGCGCGCGATAGCCTCGCCGATTCCCTGACCGGAACCGGTTACAACGGCAATTTTGCCTTCAACAAGGTTCTTGTTCATTTTCATACCTCTCTTATTTATTCGCAAATCCGTCGAAGTGATGTTTTCCTTCGACGTCGGTGATGTCGTACTTTGCGTTAAAGCTGGTGTTGTGGATTCCCGCGACCTTTACGTTCGCGTTCTTGAGTTCTTCGGGAAGGTGGCTGTCGTCAGCCCAACGAACGACCTCAAAGTCGCCGTTGTCCTCGATATTCATCGTGGTGATCGAGGTGTTTTCAAGGCGGACCATTTCCCACACGTCACGGATCGGAACCTCGAGTAGCTTCGCCATAATGAGCTGAATGGTCAGCATGTGGCAAGCGATCGCAATGCTCTTGCCGCGCTCGCGGTTGACAATGTCGATGATGCCGCGGATGGCGCGCTCCTGAACCTGCGCGAAGGTCTCGCCGCCCTCCATGTGGAGAAGGTCGGGCTTCTTTTCCCAAAGCTCGATCTCGCCCGGCCACTTTGCCTCGATCTCCTCGCGGTTGAGGGTCTCCCAGCCGCCGCAATGGATCTCCTTGAGGTCATTGTGGGGAACGATCTCGATGTCGCGGCCGTTCTGAATTCTCTCGGCGGTCATCATCGTGCGCTTGAGGGGGCTCGAATAGATGCGGTCGAGGTGGAATTTCGACATAGGCTCGCGGAGTGTTTCAACCTGCGCGATTCCGCGCTCGTTGAGGGGATGGTCGGTGCTTCCGATGAAGCGGTAAAGGCGGTTCAGATCTGTCTCGCCGTGGCGGACGATGTATAACGTTGTCATATCTTAAAATCTTGCGTTTGTCACAGCCTCGCGGAGCATTTCGGACAGCGAGGGATGAGCAACTGTGAGCTTGCGCCAATCTTCCTGAGTGTAGCCGCGCTCAACTGCGATGGAAGCCGCGGTGATCATCTCGGGTGCCTGCGCGCCTACGAGAGCAAAGCCGATGCACTTGGTGGTCGCCTTTTCCATAATTGCGAAAACGCAACCCTGCTCGCCCTCTGCAACTGCCATACCGTTTCCGCGGTAGTCGAAGCGTGCCGTGACGGTTTCGATACCCTTCTCGGCTGCGGTCTGCGAAGAGATTCCGACAGCGGCGAAAGCGGGGATGGTGTAAACGCAGCGGGGCATGATGCTGTGGTCAAGAGCTACCTTTTCGCCGATGATGTTGTCAACTGCAACCTCTGCCTCGGTGTAAGCGGCGTGTGCGAGCATATAGCCGCCGATAACGTCGCCGATAGCATAGATGTTCTCGACCTTGGTCTGGAGATATTCGTTTACGGCGATGGTGCCGTTGCGCTCAAGGGTAAGACCTGCGTTCTCGACGCAAAGTCCTTCGGTGTTCGCACGTCTGCCTGCGGCGGAGATCACGCAATCTGCACTGACGTCGCCCTCGGAGGTGTGAACGGTGTAAGCCGCGCCGTTCTGTTCGACCGACTCGACCTTGGTGGAGCACTTGATCTCGATTCCGCGGCTCTGAAGGCTGCGGACGAGAAGATCGCTTGCCGCTTTTTCCTCTCCGCGAAGGAGGGAGTCCATAAGCTCAACGATCACGATCTCTGCGCCGAAAGCGGCAAATGCAGAGCCGAGCTCGAGGCCGATAACGCCGCCGCCGATGATGCAGATCTTCTTCGGAAGCTTGGTCAGAGCAAGCGCGCCCGTGCTGTCAAGGCAAAGCTCGTTGCCGGGGAAGGGAATTCTGATGGGCGATGAACCGGTTGCGATGATGATGTTCTTCGCCTCGTAATCGGTGCCGCCCGAGGTTACGGTGTTTGCGTTCTTGAAGGAAGCAAGTCCGGTAACTACTTCAACACCCGCTGCCTTAAGCATACCTGCGATGCCCGAGATGAGCTTGTTGATCGCGCCCGCCTTCGAGGTCATGATCTTCTTGAAGGAGAACTCTCCCGCATTACGAAGCATACCCTCGCCGGTCATGTGTCTGATCTTTTCAAGAGCAGTTGCGCGGTCGAGAATGTATTTGGTCGGAATACAACCTACGTTGAGGCAGGTTCCGCCAAGATTTTCTTTTTCAAAGAGGCAAACCTTCTTGCCTGCCTTTGCGGCGGCGAGGGCGGCGGAATATCCGCCGGGTCCTCCGCCGATCACAATAAGATCGTACATTTATTTACCCTCTCTTACTTGATAAGGAGCATATCGAAGTTTTCAAGCGCGAATACGAGCTCCTTTAAGAACTTCGCCGCGGGTGCGCCGTCGAGTGCTCTGTGGTCGAAGGTGAGGGAAAGTCCCATTGCGGGATAGGTAACGTCCTGTCCGTTTACCTCCTTGATCCTGCGGGTGATGGTGTCAACGCCGAGAATGCCGGTCTGGGGAGGATTGATAACGGGAGTGAAGGACTCGATTCCGAGAGAGCCGAGATTGGTTACGGTGAAGGAACCGTTCTTGAGCTTATCGGGAGCGATGGTACCATTCTGAGCCTCGCCGATGAGTGCCTTAGCCTGAGCGGAGAGCTCGTTGAGGGAAAGCTTTTCAGCGTGAGCGAGGGTGGGAACGAGGAGTCCACGGTCGGTGTCTACTGCGATGCCGAGATTAACGGTATTGAAGAATCTCATGGTATCGTCGAGGTAGTTCGCGTTGAGGCTTCTGTGGTTGAGGATAACTCTCGAAACGGCAAAGAGGATCATGTCGTTGAGAGTGATATTGCCGTAGCCGAACTTCTCCGCATTTGCCTTGAGCTGTTCGCGGAGAGCGAGGATCTTGGTCGCATCGAAAGAGGTGTTGAGGGTAAGCTGTGCCATAGTCGAGAGGGAGGTGTGCATCGCCTTTGCGATGACCTTTCTGATGTTGGGAAGCTTTTCGTCAACGTAATCTGCCTCGGGAGCGGAAGCCTCTGCTGCTGCGGGCTTGTTCTCGGCTGCGAGCTTAACGTCCGCTGCCTTGATGAACTCGCCGTTTGCGGGAGCAACGGTGGAGAGGTCAACGCCAAGCTCGCCTGCGAGCTTCTTCGCGTTGGGCATAGCCTTGTAGTCGCCCGAAGCCTTTGCTACGGGAGCTGCGGGAGCTGCTGCGGGAGTGGGAGCCGCTACGGGAGCCTGTCCGGGGATGATGGGAGCGAAATCGTCCTCATCGTCGTCAGCGGATGCTGCTGCGGGAGCAGCGGGAGCTGCCGCGGGTGCGGGAGCAGGAGCTGCTGCGCCGCTCTTTGCTGCTTCGAGATCCTTTTCGTCGCCGATAGCAAGGAGCGCGGTGCCTGCGTCTACCTTATCGAATTCCTTGACGAAGATCTCGGTAACAAGACCTTTTGCAAAGCTTTCGATGGGGAGAACGGTCTTGTCGGTCTCAACTTCAAGAAGAACGTCGCCCTTCTTTACGCTGTCGCCAACCTTGACCAGAAGTTTTGTAACTGTAGCCTCGTCGGTCGTCTGACCGGCGGCGGGCATAACAACTTTCTTTACCATTCTGTATCTCCTTAGCCGTAAGAGAGTCGAACAAAATCGGTTTTGACGGACAGATTTTCCCGATAACTGCAGTTCTTCCCTTGGTAATATTAATATATAACCTGCGGAAAGAACTTTGTTCTCGAAAAAATCTGTTCCGTCAAAACTGCTTCGCACCTCACGGCGAATTAATTTTTGATGAATTTTGGTGGGATTTTGCGAAGCAAGGTATTAACCTTGCGAGTGAAATCACGCCGAAAGGCGCGAAAATTAATCACCGTGAGGCGATTAGGTTCGACTCTCTTACGGCTACGCGCGAGCGAGCTTGCGAGCCGCCTCCATGATATCCTCCTTGGAGGGGATAACGTAGTTCTCGAGGTCGGGGGAGAAGGGAACGGGGGTATCCTTCGCCGCGATGCGGACGATGGGAGCGTCGAGGAGGAAGATCTCGTTTTCTGCGAAGTAGGATGCAACCTGTGCGCCCCAACCGCAGTTGTAGTTATCCTCGTGAACGATCATAAGCTTACCGGTCTTTCTTACCGATTCAACAACGGTCTCGTAGTCGAAGGGAAGGAGAGAACGGGGGTCGATGATCTCGCAGGAAATGCCTTCCTTTTCAAGCTCTGCAGCTGCTTCCTGTGCCTTGTAGTTCATGAGAAGGTTTGCAACGATGGTAACGTCGGTACCCTCGCGGCGGATAGCTGCCTTGCCGAAGGGAACGGTGTAATCGCCGTCCGGAACTTCGCCTGCGGAGTTGATAGCGCCAACTTCCTTACGCTTGCTTCCGTAAAGGAGCTTGTGCTCGAATACGATAACGGGGTTGTTGTCGCGGATAGCCTGCTTCATCATACCCTTTGCATCATAAGCGGTGGAGGGGCAGATGACCTTGAGGCCGGGAACGTGAGCAAAGAAGGTCTCGGGGCTCTGTGCGTGCTGTGCGCCACGGTTGGTAGCACCCGAGGGGCAACGCATAACCATAGGAACGCTGAGCTGACCGCCCGACATATATCTCATCTTAGCTGCCTGGTTTACGAGCTGGTCCATCATGCAGAAGAGGAAGTCGCAGTACTGAAGGTCTGCAACGGGTCTCATTCCGTACATAGCGGAACCAACGCAAACGCCGGAGATCATGATCTCGGAAATGGGAGTGTTGATGCAGCGGCCGTCCTTGATCTCGCCGCCGATATTTTCAAGTCTGCCGAATTCGTCGCCGATACCCTTGGTAACGGTGAAGGCACCGCCCATACCGCCGGGGATATCCTCGTCCTCGCCGAGCACGTAAACGCTCGGGTCGCGGCGCATTTCTTCGGCTATAGCTGCTTTAAGCGCATCTGCAATTGACATAACTGCCATAGTAATTTACCTCCTTACAATCAGTCTGCATAGATATCCTCAAGTGCGGACTCAAGCGAGGGCACAGGGGAGTTCTTTGCAAATTCTACGGAATCATCGATAGCTGCATCGACTTCTTCCTCGACCTTTTCGATCTCTTCCTCGGTTGCAACGCCTTCTTCGAGAAGTCTTGCGCGGAAGGTCTTGATGGGGTCGCGATCCTCAAGCCATTCCTTCTCCTCTTCCTTCGGTCTGTAACCGCAGGCGTCGTTTCTGGAGTGACCGTACTTACGGTAGGTCTTGAGCTCAAGAATGGTGGGTCCTTCGCCGGAACGAGCGCGCTCGACAGCAACTGCCATAGCCTCGTTGACTGCAAGAACGTCGTTGCCGTCAACAACTACGCCGGGGCATCCGTAAGCGGAAGCACGGCCTGCTGCGGGATCCTCAAGAAGGGTGGTCAGGTGGATGGAGGTGGTTGCAGAGTAGAGGTTGTTTTCACAAACGAAAACTACGGGGAGCTTCCAGGTAGCGGCAAAGTTGATCGCCTCGTGGAAGGAACCCTCATTGGTTGCACCGTCACCCATGAAGGAAACGGCGATGTTGTCTTTCTTCTGCATCATAAATGCAAGTGCGGTGCCTGCGGCGATCGGAATGTTACCGCCGACGATTGCGTTTGCGGGGGGAACGCCAACGGACATATCGCCCGTGTGCATTGCGCCGCCCTTACCCTTACAGCAGCCGTCAACGCGTCCGAACATCTCCGCCATCATGGAACGAAGCGAGATGCCCTTTGCAAGGTCGTGACCTGCGGGACGGTGTGTGGAGTAAACGACGTCTTCACGGCGAAGATCGTAAATGATTCCTACTGCGGAAGCTTCTTCTCCCGCGCTCTGGTGGATGGTACCGGGCATAATACCCTCGAAGAAGAGGTACTTGACCGTCTCTTCATACTGACGGATCTCGTACATCTTGCGGTACATACCAATTGCTTTTTCTTTGTTCGGCATAACCGGCATTGTTTTATATCTCCTTTTTATGTAATTACATACTTCTGGCTCGCGCCATTTGAAGTATATCATATTATAGGAAACAAGTCAAGAAAAATATAGGTTTTGGCTAATTCTTTTTTTGATGTAAAGTTGTAATTACACACCAATATTTCATTTTTCTAAAAAGATTATTGACAAACCTTCCCCGGCGGTGTATAATGAGGATATGAAATACGTTATAAAATCAAACTTAAATGACCCTCACCGCAACCTTGCGGCAGAGGAGTTCCTGACGGCGAATATCGGGGAGGGCACAGAGATCCTCTTCCTCTGGCAAAACGCCCCGACCGTCGTTATAGGCAAAAATCAAAATTCCCGCGCCGAGTGCGATCTTGAAAGGATGGCGGCAGACGGCGTTCTTCTCTCGCGCCGGCTTTCGGGCGGCGGCGCGGTCTTTCACGACCTCGGCAACCTCTGCTTCAGCTTCATTTCGCACGAGGGAATCCACAACGTCACGCGCCAGCTTTCCGTCATCGCAGCTGCCTGCCGCACCTTCGGGATCGACGCAAAGGCAACGGGCAGAAACGACGTTGAAGCCGACGGCAGAAAGTTTTCTGGCAACGCCTTTTACTCTGTCGGCGAAAACAAATGCCACCACGGCACGGTGCTGATCTCAGCGGATAAATCCCGCCTTGCGAATTATCTCACGGTTTCAAAAACCAAACTTGAGGCAAAAGGAATCAAATCCGTCCGTTCCAGAGTCATCAATCTGGACGAGCTTGTCCCCGAAATGACGGTTGAAGCCTTTGAGCAGGCACTTATTGACGCATTTGCACCCGATATGACGCTCCCGATGCCGAGTGAGGCATTGTTCGCCGACCGCGCAAGCTTCCTTTCCTCCCGCGAATGGCTTCTCGGCTCAGACCCCGAATTCACCGACGAGATAGAATACCGCACCGCAGAGGGGGAGTTTACCCTGCACCTGACCGTCAAGGGCGAGATTGTGACAGATTGCAAAGTCTATACCGATTCGCTTGATACGGAAGCGGCGGAGAGGATTCGGGCGGAAGTGATCGGGAAGCGAATTGATGATGTGAAAAATAGATAATGTCGGCTTGCGCCGAGTGAATATTGCCTTCGGCAAGTTAAGATCGCGCGATGCGCGAGTTAAGGTTCACCTTCGGTGAAGTGAAGGTGAATTTCCGCAAGCGGAAATTTTCGGATTTGAAAATAAAAAGGGAGTGCGAACAAAGCGTCCCTTGGTGTCCCCTCATCACCCGCTACGTCAGACCCCCAAAAACGCGCAAGCGCGTTTTTGGGAACCCGACGGCGGGAGCTGTCTCGCTGCGGCTCGGTCACGCCGCGGGTCTGACAGTCCCCCGAACTGTCATTCAATACCGCGTCGCCGCTTCGCTACCCAGGAGAAGCCTGGGGTTACTGATAGCCTCCGTTTTTACTTTCTAAACTTCGTATAATTTATAATGAAATTTGCCTTGGCAAATTTCTACCTTTGCATTCCGCGTCAGCGGAATATTTAGCTCGCGCGAAGCGCGTATTTAGCTTTTGCATAGCAAAAATTTAGCATTTCTCTAACAGAGAAATATTTAGCTTCAGGGGACAGCTTTTTTCCTTAGGCTTCTCCTGGGAGAAGCTCCCGCCGCAGCGGGTGATGA
>JAZQJB010000005.1:0-6481 GCA_045541375.1 Eubacteriales bacterium
GCCGCAAATCAAAAAATGCCCCTCGGCGCGCGCGCCGAGGGGCATTTTTTGATTTGCGGCATAAGATTTAGAGTGAAAGAATATTAGGAGGTCTTTTTATGGAGAATAACAGATCTGTAACCGAGGCTATGCCGGGGCGCGGGTATCTTATCGTTTCGGTGCGTGCGGGCGAGGGGGCGATCCCGCTTGAGGGGGCGCTTGTTACGCTTCGCGGCGGTGATGCTACCGATGGGGATGCCATTGCTTCGTTTATAACCGACCGGAGCGGCAACACGCCGCGCATCACTCTGCCCGCTCCGCCGCGCATCAACAGCGAGTCGCCAAACGGAGGAAAGCCTTATGCGAGCTACAGCGCGGATATTTCGCTTGACGGCTATTTCACGAATCTTTACACGAACATACCGATCTTTGACACGATCACTTCCGTTCAGACAGCATATCTGATCCCTCTGCCCGAGGATGGTAGCGGCAGAAGCGAGGAAGTGCTTCTTTTTGACGCTCGGACGGGCGAGCGGTTAAGGGGTGAGAGCGATGAATAACCCTGCGGCACTTCCCGTGATCCCCGAATACATCACGGTCCATCTCGGCAGACCGACAGAGGCGGCACGGAACGTCACCGTTCCCTTCCTCGACTACGTTTCCAATGTAGCTTCAAGTGAAATTTATCCAACTTGGCCGGAGAATGCATTGCGGGCGAACATTTACGCGCAGGTTTCGTTTGCTCTCAACCGGATATATACCGAATTCTACCGATCAAGGGGATATGATTTTGATATTACCAACTCGACCTCGATCGATCAATCATTTGTTGAAGGGAGGGAGATCTTTCAGAACATACGTGAGCTTGCAAGCGAGCTTTTTGACAGTTACGTAACGAGGGGTGGGAACGTTGAGCCGTATTTTACGCAATACTGCGACGGTGAGGAGCTTCGGTGTGACGGGCTTGAGCAATGGGGGACGGTGCCTCTTGCAGAACAGGGACTGACTCCATTTGAAATATTGCAATACTATTACGGCAATGATATTGGAATCAGATCAAACGTGCCGATAGCGAATTCGGGACCTTCCGCACCCGACATTCCTTTACGCGAGGGAATCACCAACAATGACGTCAGAACGGTCCAGATCCGTCTCAATCGCATCTCGCGCAATTACCCTGCCATACCGAAGATAATCCGCGCAGACGGCATTTTCGCGGATGACACGACGGCGGCTGTGCGTGCATTTCAGGAGATCGTCGGGCTTCAGCCGGACGGAGTTGTCGGCAAGGCGACTTGGTATGCGATACTCTTTTTTTATAACGCCGTCAAGCGCTTGAATGAGCTTGATTCGGAGGGCATCGCTTTGCAGGATGTCACGCAGCAGTATCCCGGTGTGCTCTCTCCCGGGTCGAGCGGGAATGCGGTTGAAAATCTGCAATACTACATTAATTACGTTTCTGATTTTTATCCCGCGATACCCTCGGTTGAACGCGACGGAATATACGGTCCCGAGACCGAAAACGCGGTGAGGCAGATTCAGTACGTCTTTGGGCTTTCTCCCGACGGAATTGTTGGAGAACTTACTTGGAATGCGCTTTATAATGCTTATCTCGGAATCGTTTCGACGATCCCGCTTGAATATACCGAGGCTTCGGGCGTGCCCTTCCCCGGAAATTCGCTTCGCATCGGAAGTGAGGGAGAGGATGTTATGCTCTTGCAGAGATACCTGAACAGAATTTCGGAGGATTATCCCGAGATACCTTCCGTGAGTGTTACGGGTTACTTCGGCAATCAGACGGAGGCGGCGGTGATCGCTTTTCAGCAATATTTCGGCACAAGTGCGCAGAGCGGGGTCGTTGATGCGGTGACATGGGATGAGATAGTTGATATTTTCGACGACGTCACGGGTGCGGACAGCGTGCGCGAAGGTCAATATCCGGGCTTCCCGATTGAATGAGGTGAAAGATGGCAACTAACAACAGAACAGAAGCTGATGCTCGCACAAATCTGCAAAAATATCTGCGTCAGCTTTCTTATTTTGATTCGGAAATTCCTTTTATTCCGATTGACGGAAACAAAGGAAGCACAACGACCGATGCCTTGCGTGCTTATCAGGCAAGGAGAGGTTTGCCCGTGACGGGAGTGGCAGATCAAGAAACCTGGGAGGCGCTTTATGAGGATTATCTCATTTCGCTTGAAGAAGAAGCGCCGCCCGCAGGGTTTTCGCCTTTTCCTTCGGAACCGAAGGATTATGCTTTGAAGATCGGCGACGAAGGATTCGCGGTATCGGCTGTTCAACACATGCTTGAAGAAATATCGGTGTTTTTCCCGATAACGCCGATTGAGGTCACGGGGATCTATGATGATGCTACGCGTGATGCGGTGAGTGAGGTTCAAGTGCGGTATCTTTTGCCCGTGACGGGCGAGGTCGATAAGCTGACGTGGAATGCTATCGTGAGGCTCTATGAATCAGCGCATCTCTATCAGTAGCGAATAAATCAGAGCCGCTCGGATTAAAATATATTAAAAAACGAACGGCGGTAAAAGGATATGAAAAGCAAATTCACTCAAATGGCACAAAGTACCCTGACGGGCGCGCTCGGATTTGCGCGTGATCTTGGGCACACATATATTGGGTCGGAGCATCTTCTGCTTGGGCTTTTATCGGTTGGCGATTCATCGGCTTCGAGGTTTCTGTTTGAACGCGGAATAGATGCAGACCGTTTGCGAGAGGTGATATGTCGGATCGCGGGGACATCGGTTCCCACTTCACTTATGCCAGCGGATATGACACCGAAGACGAAGAAGATCATTGAAAACTCTGCACTCATTTCGCAGAAGTACGGACAGAGTTATATTGGAACCGAGCACATGCTTCTTGCAATACTCGAAGAGCGCGACTGCGTGGCGGTCAAGATGCTTGAATCACTTGGGATCAGAACGTCGGAGATCAGGCAGGATATATCGTCATTTCTTGAAGGACTTGCGGAAATTTCGCCTGCGTTGCGGAAGAATGATGATGGGGACGTGGGTAGTGTCTTGAGAAAGATGCCGACGCTTGCGAAATACAGTAGGGATCTTACCGCTTCGGCTGAGGAAGGTAGGATCGATCCCGTCATAGGCAGAAGCAGTGAGAGCGAGCGAGTTATACAGATCCTTTGCAGAAGAACAAAGAACAATCCTTGTCTTGTCGGTGAACCGGGAGTCGGCAAGACTGCTGTTGTGGAGGGGTTGGCGCAGAGGATCGCGGACGGGAACATTCCAGATCTGCTTTCGGGCAAGCGGATCGTAACTCTTGATATTCCCGCTATGATCGCAGGAGCGAAATATCGCGGTGAATTTGAGGAGCGAATGAAGGCGGTAATGGAGGAAGTAAGGCAGAGCGACGAAGTTATTCTATTCATCGATGAGATCCACACCATTGTTGGTGCGGGGGCGGCTGAAGGCGCGGTCGACGCAGCGAACATTCTCAAACCCGCGCTTGCGAGAGGCGAGATACAGTTGATCGGAGCGACAACGCTTGCGGAATACAGAAAGCACATTGAAAAGGATGCGGCACTTGAGCGTAGATTTCAACCGATAAATGTCGGTGAGCCGAGCGAAGAGGACACGGTTTCGATACTCCGCGGGCTTCGCGACAAGTATGAGGCGCATCACGGGATACGCATAACCGATTCGGCGATCGATGCCGCTGTCAGGCTTTCTGCAAGGTATATCAACGATCGCTTTTTGCCCGACAAGGCGATCGATCTGATCGACGAAGCCGCGAGCGGCAAGCGGATCTCATCGCACGCTATTCCCGAAGATATTCGTGAACTTGAAGCAGAACTCAATCGTGTAATTCACGACAAGGAGGAGGCTATTGGGAATCAGCAATTTGAGCGTGCGGCATCGCTTCGCGATGAAGAAAAAGCTCTCCGTGAAAGATGCGCTGCACTTGAGAAGTCTTTCGGAGAAACAAGCGCAGTCGGCGAGAAAAATGAGCTTGCAGCCGAGGATATTGCGAGGACGCTGACGGAATGGACGGGTATTCCTATCTCCGAGCTTACAGCAAGCGAGAGCGAAAAGCTTGCGGAGCTTTATGATAAACTCTGCGAGCAGGTCATCGGTCAGGAAAAGGCTTGCGAGGCGGTGGCTTCAGCAATCATCCGTGGCCGCACGGGGCTTGACAGAGAAAGCGGGCCTATCGGATCATTCATATTCCTTGGGCAAAGCGGAGTCGGAAAAACCGAGCTTTGCCGAGCGCTGGCACGGACTATGTTCGGCTCTCAAAAATTCCTTATCAGATTTGATATGTCGGAATATATGGAAAAGCACAGCGTATCGCGGCTGATAGGTTCGCCTCCCGGTTACGTTGGGTACGGTGAGGGAGGTCAGCTAAGTGAGCAAGTGCGGCGCAGACCTTATTCGCTTATTCTTTTCGACGAAATCGAAAAAGCACATCCGGATATTTTCAACATCCTTTTGCAGATTCTTGAGGATGGCGTGCTGACGGATTCGCAGGGCAGGCGCGTAGATTTCAAAAATACGATCATCATAATGACTTCCAATCTCGGTTCGCAGTATACACGCTCATCAACTTTAGGTTTTTCTGCGAGTGAAAGGAGCGAGAGTAAGTCAAGTGAGGAGCGAGTTATGCGTGCTCTGCGCGAGGCGTTCCGTCCCGAATTCATTGACAGGATTGACGAGTGCATCGTCTTCCCTTCTTTGTCAGAAGAAAGTATTGCGCTGATCTGCAAGCGGCAGCTTGATGCGCTTGCAAAACGTTTGGCAGATAAGGGGATCGATTTTGTATATACCGATGAGGCGGTGAAAAGCATATGTCAAAGCGATAAGCCAACCGGAGGTGCAAGGCATATCCGCAGGCGGATCGCTAAGCTTTGTGAGCGGCCTATATCAGAAAAAATACTCGCGGGTGAGATCAAAAAAGGTTCCGAAATTATCATTCAAAGCGCTGAAAACGGCGACGGTCCTGTCATTGTAGTGCGATGATAAAAAATATATAGTTTAGAATATATTTTTTGCAATTTTCTGTTGACAAACTTTCTCCTTCGTGCTATAATTTTTATATTAATTCAAAAATCCATCATAAAAAGGAGATAGTTATGACACAGACTAATGAATATCTTGCAAGTGTAATGGCTGAAGTTGAGCAGAGAAATCCCGGCGAAGCCGTTTTCCATCAGGCAGTAAAAGAGGTTCTTTCCACCCTCGCTCCCGCGCTTGACGCTCATCCCGAATATATCGACGCTGAGATCGTTCGCCGCATTGTTGAGCCCGAAAGAATGGTTATGTTCCGCGTTCCGTGGGTCGATGACAACGGAAAGGTTCGCGTCAACCGCGGTTTTCGTTGCCAGTACAACTCCGCTATCGGCCCCTACAAGGGCGGTATCCGACTTGACCCCAGCGTTAACGCATCCGTAATCAAGTTCCTCGGCTTCGAGCAGATCTTTAAGAACTCGCTTACTTCCCTCCCTATGGGCGGCGGTAAGGGCGGTTCCGACTTTGACCCCAAGGGCAAGTCCGACGGCGAGGTTATGCGCTTCTGCCAGTCCTTTATGAACGAGCTTTTCCGTCACATCGGTCCCGACACAGACGTTCCTGCAGGTGACAAGGGTACCGGTGCGCGTGAGATCGGTTATATGTTCGGTCAGTACAAGAAGCTGACAAACGAATGGACCGGCGTTCTTACCGGAAAGGCAGTATATTCCGGCGGTTCTCTTGCAAGAACCGAAGCTACCGGATATGGCCTTTGCTACTTTGTTAATGAAATGCTTGCTTCGAAGGGCACTTCCTTCGAGGGCAAGACAGTTGTAATTTCCGGCTCGGGCAACGTTGCTATCTTCGCAAACGAAAAAGCGACCGCTCTCGGCGCGAAGGTCGTTGCTATGTGCGATCGCAAGGGCTTCATCTATGATGCAAACGGTATTGATCTCGACCTTGTTAAGGAGATCAAGCTCAAGAAGCGTGGAAATCTTTCCGAATACGTTGACGTACACAAGGACGCTAAATATGCAGAAGGTCCTCACGGCATCTGGACCGTCAAGTGTGACATTGCTCTTCCCTGCGCTACCGAAAACGAGCTCAATCTTGAGGATGCCAAGGAGCTTATCAAGAACGGCTGTATGCTGATCGCAGAAGGTGCGAATATGCCCACAACTCCCGACGCTATCGAGGCAATCAAGGAAGCGGGACTGCTCTACGCTCCCGGCAAGGCTTCGAACGCAGGCGGCGTTGCTACCAGCGGACTTGAGATGTCGCAGAACTCTCTCCGTCTCTCCTGGAGCTTTGACGAGGTTGACGAAAAGCTTCACGGCATTATGGTCAACATCTACAAGGCAGCTTCCGAGACCGCAGAACAGTACGGCAAGCCCGGCGACCTTGTTCTCGGCGCGAACATCGCAGGCTTTACCAAGGTTGCAAACGCAATGCTTTGGCAGGGTATTTGCTAATTCAATATATAGAATAAGTGCCTGACCGTTACGGTCAGGCACTTATTT
>JAZQJB010000006.1:0-9669 GCA_045541375.1 Eubacteriales bacterium
TCTTCCCTTCTGGGACCCAAGGAGTTGACTGCCTTATTTGTCTTCCTAAGCCCGCTTGGCCTCCGACTTGATCGCAGAGAAAGAGCACCTTGACGGCAACTTCTCCTTCGTTCTCGAGTCGGACGGTTACACCTCCTTCTCGGACAGCTGCAAGCGTCCGCTCGTTGCAAAGCTCGACCTCACCGACTTCCGCTTCGGCAGAGCGACCCACGGCTACTATCCCGATTTCGGTCCTCAGCCCACGCTCGTTGCCAAGGGCCCGAGCATCAAGGAAGGCGTCGTTGTCGACCGCCGTCCCATCGTTGACGAGGCTCCCACATACGCAAAGATCCTCGGCGCCGATCTCTCCGACGCGCAGGGTTCGCCTATTGATGAGATCCTTAAGTAAGTGGACAGTGGTTAGTGGACAGTGGACAGAAAGATGCGGGTTGCTGCTATAATTTTGTTCAATACATAGAGCATTTGTACTGTGCAATAACATAAAAAAAGAACTCTCGGGTATTTTGAAGTAATTCAAGATATCCGAGAGTTTTGATAATTTAATTTAATAATGAATAGAAAAGATAAACTAAATTATCATTCGCATCTTTCTGTCCACTGTCCACTAACCACTGTCCACTCATTTCCAATTAATCTCTGCATTTCAACAATAATTGACTTTAATGTGAAAAACAGTTGACCTTCCTCGTGTATAATATCTATTGGTAAAAAATGAAAGCGAGAAGACAGATGACAGCAAAATATTATATACTTTATAACCCTTACGCAGGCAACGGAATGAGCGAGGATACCGCAAAGAGCCTTAAATATGAAGATTCAGAGATCGTTGCAATGACCGAGATCGCCTCCTACGCGGATTTTCTCGCGGACAAGCAAGAAGCCACCCTCATCGTTTGCGGCGGCGACGGAACGCTCAATCGCTTCATAAACGAGATCGACGGCATACCTCACGGCGACGTTTACTATATGGCATCGGGCTCGGGCAACGATTTTCTGCGCGACCTCAATATTTCGGAGCAGAAGGAACCCGTTCTCATTAACAAATACATAGAAAACCTTCCGATCTGCGAGGTAAACGGCAAAAAGATCAAGGTCCTCAACGGCGTTGGCTACGGAATTGACGGCTACTGCTGTCTTGTCGGTGATCAGATGAAAGAGCAGAAGGTCGAAAAGATCAACTACACCGCCATCGCGATCAAGGGACTTTTCGGCAAATACAAGACCTGCGGCGGAAGCATCACGGTTGACGGGGAATGCCACCGCTACAAGCGCATCTGGCTTGCTTCGGGTATGAACGGTCACTACTACGGCGGCGGAATGATGCCCTGCCCCGCACAGGACAGACTGAACGGAAAAAAGATCCTTTCCTCTTGCGCCTGGCACGATTCGGGCAAGCTGCTGACCCTGATCTTCTTCCCCTCCTTCTTCAAGGGCGAGCACGTAAAGCACAAAAAATACGTTGACGTCCGCTCGGGCAAAAAGATCACGGTCGAGTTTGATTCTCCCCGTCCTCTTCAGATCGACGGCGAGACCATCGACGGCGTAACCAAATACAGCATTTATTATAATTAAGTCAAAAGGTGCCAAAAGGCGCCTTTTTTCTTGTTGACAAAGGAAGAACATTGTGCTATAATACACTCGGACGTAATCCTTATTCTTCGAGGTAAAAAATGACGGAACTGATTGAAAATTTCTTTACTCATAAAGACTTTCTCGGCGGGCTCGACCTGCCCGGGCGGCTCTTTTCGCCGCTTCATCTCATATTCTCCGCCTGCCTTCTGGCGGTCATCATCTATTCTGCTTTCCGCGTAGCAAAGAAATCGGAAAGCGAGCAAAGGAAGTTACTTTTGACACTTTGGGTGTTTTTCGTGATCTTCGAGATCGTCAAAACGCTTTACGAAGCCTTTCTCGGAAGCGAAGTCCGATTCGAAGTCGGCGGCGTTCTGCCACTTTACCCCTGCAGTGTTTATCTCTATTCCCTGCCCTTTTGCTTCTCGAAAAATCGGAAGGTCAAGCTTGCGGCGTGCGGCTATCTTTTCACGGTTGGACTTCTCGGCGCGGCGATCAACTTCGTCTACCCCGCAAATGTCCTCTCAAACTATTCCTGCATCTCCTTTATGGGCTTCCACACCCTTTCCTACCACGGAACGATGCTATTTTCAATGCTCGTCCTTCTCATTTCGGGCTATCACCGATATAACGGCATTGAAAAGCCTTGGGAGCTCATCCTTCCCGCACTGCCGATGCTGATAATCTCGATCCCCGCAAATATCGTCAATTTCTCCCCCATCGGCTCGGATTATATGTTTTTCAAATGCAATTCCTTCTTCCTCCCCGCGATCTTCGGCGGCATCCCCGACGGAGTGACGACGGTGATGGCATATTTGCTTTATGCAATACTGCCGGGAATGTTTTATTTGCCGGGATATATAAAAAGGGCAAATCGCGCTTCGCGCGAATGATAGTCCGCCTGCGGCGGAATGATGATCTCGCTACGCGAGAATGATAGTCCGCCTTCGGCGGAATGATGATCGGCTTCGCCGAATGATAGTTCGCCCTTCGGGCGAAATGAAGGTAGTTTTTTTCGCAAGCTCAAAAAACAAAATAAAAATATCCTTATCCAAAATTATCGGATAAGGATATTTTCTATTTAATGATTTTCGCTTCGCGAAAATCTACCTTTTATTTTGCCGAAGGCAAACTATCATTCTCGCGCAGCGAGATCATCATTCTTGCGAAGCAAGATCATCATTCCGCCGAAGGCGGACTATCATTCGCGCGAAGCGCGATTTTATATCTCCATATCCTCAACAAGCCCGCTATCGACAAGCCCCTTGATAAGATCAAGCTCCTTTGCGATCCACTTTCCTTCCGATTCGGGCATTCCCGCTATGATCGCCTCGTGATTTGCGGGATAGGCGGAGACGGTTACCTTGCGGGGCAAAAACGCTTTTGCAAGCGCGATACTGCGCTTCATGTGTGAGCGGGAGGTGACGATTATGACGTGATCGACCTTCTCAAAGTGGAGCTTGCGGTTGATCTGCAGGGTGCCGAAGATCATGTTTTCCTTGGTGGTCGTTGCCTGATTTTCGAGGATGATCGCCTCCTCGGGCACGCCGTTTTCCATCAGGATACGCTTCATATAGTGCGATTCGCTGATCTGCTCGCCGTCCACGTCCCATTTTACGCCGCCGCTCGGCACGATGAAGGGGACTCTGCCCGACTTATAGAGCTCTGCCGCCGCGATCGCGCGGGGACGGGCGTTGTTCGGATTGCCGCCGAGAAGGAGTGCAACGGGCGCGCTCATTCCGTCATCGACGATGTCGCCGCAGACGAAATTGCACTTTTCCTCAAACGGCATTGATGCGATACACTCTTTTGATACTTCTGAAAGCTTCATTTTAATGCTCCTTTCCGCAAATCGGACAGAGGAGTGTGCCTTCGTCCGAAAGCGGGGTGATATTTTTGTAAAAGTACATTCCCTCACCGCGGGACTTCCTTGCGAGATCCCGGACGGTGGTAGAGAAATATTTTTTACCCTTTTCGGGGCAGTTTTTTTCTTCGATGACCGTTCTGCATCTGCCGCACTCATAAAAATTTTCTTCTTTTATGAGTGCGTTTCCGCAGAAGGGGCAGAGCTCGCGTTTCTCATCTGCATACACCATCGCGCGCATCAGCATTTGCTGTATTCGGCGGAAGGAATCGATGTCGTAAAGACTCAGACGGAGCGAGTCGTTTCCGTCGGGAGTTACCGTAACGCTCTCGTCGGCGTCATTTTGGTAATCGCGCAGAGGCGAAAGGAAAATTTTATACTCTTTCTCCTTCTTTACTGCGAGCATAATTCCCTTCCCGACCGCCTTGAAGTTAAGTAACCAATCGCCGAAGCGTGCGGAAGTGTCGATATTTGTAAAATCTATAGTTTGGTGTTTGTCGAATTTGAAATTAAAATGTCCTGCGGCAAAAATGCAAAGCATTGCGCAGAAGAGCGAATATTCCTCTTCCTTTACAAGTCCCGCCTCCGAAAGATCGGCCTCCCCGATGTCCGAAAGATATTTTGCAAGCGAATAGAGCTTGCGGTAATCCTTTTGCGAACGGAAAATATTCGTGCGTTTGAGCGTCAGATGGACCTTGCTCTTTTTGCATTTTTTGTAGACCGTCATCGAAAGGCGTGAGGTGAGCGTGCGCTCAATAAGATTGAGCTTATCAAAGCAACGCCGTATCGGCAAGAGATATTTGTCGTAATCGCGCAAGTATCCCGTGTGGAGCTTGCCGAGGGCGAGGAAATAGGACAGGTGATTTTCGCGTTCAAGAAGATTGAAGCGCATTTCGCGGTTTGCATATAGCATATCGCGCAAAACGGCAAGATTTGCCGCAGTCAGGCGCAGAATCGCATCGACCGTCCGCACAAAAACGATATTTTCATACAGAACGTAATCGTCCTCCTGCCTTACCGACATCAGCTTGCGCGGAATGAGCTGACCGTCCTTGACGTTCTGCCACAGCTCGCTGTGAACGGAAATATGCGCGAGGGCCTTGTTATTCATGACCCGAACCGCCTCGACGGGCAGTATTTCGCCCGTGTCGCGCAGACGTATGATCGGCGCGGAGAAAATATGCCGGAGCGCGGGAAGCGCGGAAACTATTCTGTCGAGTTTCGCTTCAAGCAAGTCGAGGTCAATATCCTCGCGCAGGGCAAAAAGATTGAGATCGGTCTGCGTCAGTAGGTCGAAATCGGCATATCGGACGGGCTCCGGGAGAAACAATTTACGGTAACCGAGGTCGCTCATTTTATCAGTCCTCGTTGAGGCTCAGAACGAAATCGCGGCAACGGTTGAGACCGAGGCGTTCAAACTCGGCAGCGAGCTCGTCCTTATCTTCAACGCTCTTGAACTCAAGCTTTGCAACGATCTTTGAGAGAAGAATTCTTTCAAGTCCGTCCGCCATTGCCCTTTCGCCCCCGCCGAAGCAAGCAGCGTAGATTCGGACGAAGTCCTCGATCTGATTGGCTATTCGGTTTCCAAAGGAGATGTTATAGGGTTCAAGAAGTGCCTCGACCCGACCGATAACGGGAGAGGACTCAATATCGAAATAAACCGAGTTCTTTGCTTCGCGGAAAAGCTCAAGCAGAGTTTGCGCCGAGATAAATTTCTGCGGTATCGGATCGGAATGTGCGCGGACCTTTGGGGCACGCTTGTTGAAATTCATCGTGTGAGCGCGGTCGTAGACCTTGTCGCTGATCTCGAAAGTGCTTTCGTCGCGGTTTGCCGTGCCGATAAACCAGACGTTAGCGGGAATCTGGATCGAAAGTCCGTCGCTCAGACCCAGGTAGCGGTATCTCGAGCCGCCGCGCTTGCGGTAGAGGGGAGTGCCGAGAAGCTTGATCGCGCGTTTGTTTTCCTCATTTTCCATAAGCGAAAGGAAATCCGAGAAATAATATTCGATTCGCGAGAGGTTCATCTCGTCAAGAACGATAAAAGTGGGGCGTTCGGGAAGCAGGCGGGCGCGGTAGAGTGCCTGCGTGAACTTTTTGGGTGTGTAAGTTCTGCTGAATTCGTTGTAATAGCCGAGAAGCTCGTTTTTATCGCGCCAAGCCGACTCGACTTCGACCAGGTCGCAGGTGCCGAGGATCGCCTCGGCAAAGATCTTCGGGAGGCTTGTCTTACCCGTACCGCTCATGCCCTGAAGGATCGTCAGTCGGGTCGCACCGAGTCCGGCAACGAAGGTTGCGATGTCCTCGGGTGTGTAGGAAAGATGCAGGCGCGAATCGCGCGCGTAATTGACCACGAAATTGACGAGATCGGGAAGCGTGGGCGACTCAAAGGATGCCGACTGCGCCGCTTCGATCTCTTCGCGAAGGGATTCGTATTTGCGGTCGATGGCTGTGAAAGCGGGGCAGGGATCGTGGTCGCCGGGTGTGGCGGGAGCTTCTTTTTCCTCGTGATGCTCTTCCGCGCCCAAGGAGGGTTCGATCGAACCTACTGCCTGCGTACCCGCGATAATAACCTCGCCCTTAGTGCCTCTCGAATAGGGCTTGCGGATGAGGATCAGGCAAAGCAGTGCAAGCGCGCCGACGAAGAACCAATGCGAGGGGCTTTGGATATCGTAAGAAAACTCGAGCAATGAAGAATCCATTAATCCTTCAAGTCCGAATCTTTCAAGCTGGTAGGCGATCCACGCGTCGAGAATATCCTTGTTGATATGTTCCGCGATGGCAAAGTATTTGCCGAAAAGACCAACGACGAAAGTGGTCACGCCGCCCGTTACGACCTGAGCAAGTGAGATCTGGTAGAAAAGGCGCGAGCGTCCGATGAGCGAGGTAAGCGAAAGAAGGAAGAGCGCGAGGTTTGCCGCAACGAACGCAAGGACGAAAAAGACGAGTATCTGCATTCCGCCCGTAACCTCCGTGATGCCGCACAGCGCCTCAAAGCCGTTGAAGTAAACCGGATCGATCCTGATATCAAACTCTACCAGAAGAATATCTCCGAGTGCGCAAAGGATAGCAAGCGCGGAAAGAGCGGTACTGTAAATAAAGAGCTCAAGCCGTGCGCCTCTTGCGGTTTTTCTCGGCTTTTTAACCTTTTCCGCAGAGGGCATATTCCTCGCCAAAATAGCAAAAAGGACCGATAAAAGCGCGCAAGCCCAAAAAGCAAAGCCGGCAGAGGGTTGATAATGCGTGGTCGTGTCCCCGGCGTTACGTATAGCACAGGCAACGATACTCGCAATAAAGAAAGCGGCGCTCACAAAATCGGCGTAGACGATAAGGTTCTGCAGTTCGCCGACGAACTTTCCTCCCTCCGCCGAATATTTGCGTGCCGCAACGAAGAGCATATATGCGGAAACGGCACCGAAAAGTATGATAGCGCCAAACAGTACGATCGCCTCAACCGTAAAGAGGTCTCCCTCATTGGCAATGCTGCCGTTCGGCGTCAGTACCCTTTTGTTCAGAATATCCAGCGCACGGACTCCGCCCTCGTTCAGCGACACATCCGAGTTGACCGAAGCGGTTCGGTAAAAGGGAGCAAATAGAAGCGAGAATATCAGAAAAACCGATAAAATACCGACTAAAAGCAGAGTGATCCTTCTTGCTCTTTCGCCTAAAGTGGGAATAGTGATGGTTCTCCCCGCATTATTTTGATTTATGTTTTGTGCCATAGACTTGTCCTCCCTTGATCATATCAACATTATTATATCAATAAATTCACCGTATGTCAATCATCATTTATATATAAGACACAAAAAAACGCCCAAGGTTTCGCATCCTTGAGCGTTTCTCTATTTTGAACAAAATTCAATGCAAGAATTTGTATAAAATGTCTATCAAAGCATATGCGCGCGAAGTTCTTCGGGGGAAAGCGGGGAAAGATCGGCGGGCGCGATGTCGAAGATCGTCTTGCATCCCGTCATTCCGCGCGCGTGCATACGGTTGATGGCTCTTGCACAAGCAACGAGCACGCTTGAGGTGAACTCGGGATTTGAATCGAGCGCGAGCGAGAACTCGACGGTGTGTTTATGCTCGCCCGAAAGACCCGTTTTGCCGCTTCTGATGACCGATCCGCCGTGCGGGAGCGCCGAGTGATTCGCGCGGAGCTCTTCAAGGCTGATGAAAGCCACGGTCGTGTCGTAATCGGCAAAATAATTGGGCATATTCTTGATCTCGGACTCGATCCGAGCAAGATCCGCGCCCTCTTTTGCCACAACGTAGCACTCGCGGGTGTGCTTCTGCCTTGTCGTAAGCTCGGGATTTTCTCCATTTCTTACCGATTCGAGCGCCTCGGGGACGGGGACGGTATACTGTCTTGCGTCAAGCACACCATCGATCCTGCGGATGGCGTCGGAGTGACCTTGACTTACGCCGCGTCCCCAGAAAGTGTAGTCCTTGCCCTCGGGAAGCACGGAGGAGGCATAGAGCCTTGCGATCGAGAAAAGCCCGGGATCCCAGCCGCCCGAGATCATTGCGATGTGCCCCGACTTCTCCGCCGTTTCGTTTACGCGGGCGAAATGGGCGGGGATGGTGGCGTGGGTGTCATAGCTGTCGATGACATTGAAATGCTCGGCAAGCTTATGCGTCATCTCGGGAAGATCGGTCGCGCTTCCGCCGCAGAGGATGAGGACGTCGATCTTATCCTTAAAATCGAGGATCGAATCCGCGGAGTATACGGGCGCGCCCGCGGTCTTGACCGTGCTCGGGTCGCGGCGCGTGAAGACTGCGACGAGCTCGCAGTCGGTGTGGTATTTGGTAGCTGCCTCGACGCCTCTGCCGAGGTTGCCGTAGCCGTAAATTGCAATTTTCATCTGATCATCATACCTTTTGTGGGATTTTTGTGCCGCTGATGAGCGACTTCATATCGTAAATGCCCGCTTCCTTGCCGACAAGGAACGCCGCGGCGGCAAGTGCGCCCTCGGCGAAGAGCGCGCGGGAATGTGCCTCGTGTTTGAGGGTTATCGTCTGGTTCGGCGTGCCGATCATAACCTCGTGCTCGCCGACGATGTTGCCCATTCGGATCGCGTGGATGCCGATCTCCCCCTGTGTGCGCTTGCCCTGACCGCTTCTGCCGCAGTTGACGGTCGCCTCGGGGCGAACCTCGCAAAGCGCATCGGCGAGCATCAGCGCCGTGCCGCTGGGAGCATCGACCTTGCGGTCGTGGTGCTTTTCGATAATTTCAATTTCCGCCTCGGGGAATGCGGCTGCCGCCTGCTTTGCAAGATCGACAAGCAGCGCGACGCCGAGCGACATATTTGCCGAGAAGAAGAGCGGTATCTTCTCTGCCGCCGCGGCGATCTTCACCTTTTCCTCGGGCGTGTGACCCGTGGTGCAAAGGACGGTGGGGAGCTTTCTTGCGATTGCAAAATCAAGCAACGCGGGGGTGACGGTGTGGTGCGAGAAATCAACGATGCAGTCGATCTCCGCCTCGGGGACGTCGGAGAAATCCTTGTAGACGAGGAAGGTCTCGCCGCCCTTGGCAAAGGAGTCAACTCCGCCGATGCACTCGGCGCCGCGATAGCCCGCCTCGCAAAGAGTAAGAACCTCGCGTCCCATGTGTCCGCAAATTCCGTTTATCAGTATTTTCATTTTCGTTTTCCTTTAGATAAGTTTTTCGGTTCTCATAAGCTCGAGCAGAACCGCTTCCTTGTCGGCGCTCATGGGTGTGAGGGGCAGGCGGAGGTAGTTCTCGCCGAATCCCATAGCCGCGCAAGCCGCCTTTGCGGGGATCGGGTTGACCTCCGAGAAGAGGGCGCTTATAAGGGGTATGTAGTGGAGCTGCATTTCTCTTGCGCCCGCGACGTCGCCCGCGAGGAACTTTTTGCAGATGGCAGAGGTCTCGGTGGGGAGAATGTTCGAGAGGACCGAAATTACGCCCTTGCCGCCAAGCGACATGATCGGCACGATCTGATCGTCGTTGCCCGAGTAAATGTCCATCTTGTCGCCGACGAGAGCCGCGAGCTCCGCGATCTGCGAGATATTGCCGCAGGCTTCCTTGATGGCAACGATGTTGTCGTGCTCAGCAAGGCGAGCGGCGGTCGCGGGGAGAAGGTTGCATCCCGTGCGCGAGGGCACATTATATAGTATGCAAGGCTTGCTCGAAGCTTCCGCGATCTTGAGGAAGGAGAGCTCCATTCCCGTCTGTGCCGCCTTGTTATAATAGGAAGTCGGTTCGTAGCCATGTCGTT
>JAZQJB010000007.1:0-3441 GCA_045541375.1 Eubacteriales bacterium
TGCGTGTGCTGCCTTGATCGCGGGAATGATTGCGAGTGTATTTACGTCAACGGCGCCCTGCTCGAGGAGTGCTGCCATTGCTGCGAGGTCTTCTGCTGCTTCGCCGAGAAGTGCGAGAAGTGCATCAAGAGATTCCTGATCAAGGACGTCTGCGGTCTCGATGAGGGCCTTTGCTGCCTTAAGGGTCTCGAGTGCCTCTGCTCTGAGAGCAAATGCCTGTACCTGGAATGCCTCGGTGGTTCCATCCGGGAACGGAATTGCAATATTTGCTACTGCTTCGTATGCGTTGTCGATCGCTCCCGTTACTGCTGCGATGTAGCCGCTCTGCTCTGCATAGTCGTATGCATATGCATATGCGTCATCGTAGTAGGTGGTGATTACGTAGTAGATATTCTCGAAGGTCTTATCTGCTGCGGTGATGTCGTTAACGTATGCGTTCTTAACAGCCTCAAAGAGAGCGTCGTGACCCTTCTGGGAAGGATGAGCACCAAGACCGTTACCGATTACGCAACGAGAGAAGAGATTGAGAAGGCCATTAACTGCGGGGACTTCTTCAAGTGCGGATGCAAGAGCATCGGGGGTATAGAGGAGAGTATAGATAGTCTCATAACCACCATATACCTTATCAACAAGCATTTCAGCGTTTGCCTGACCAACTACGGCTGCAACTCTAGCAACAACAGCATCTCTGCCGTTCTCAACGTAGTCCTTCATCATATAAATGCTTGCTTCATATATCGGTGCTCCAGCAGCTCCGTTAAACAGTATATCGTGTACAGTCAATTTTACATCGGGTTGTACTTCAATCGATGTAGCTTTAAGCTGATTCTTAAGAATAGCGCTAACAGCTGTCCACTTTTCATTCTTCTTAAGAATGCTTTCCTCTACTCCTGCAGCGATTTTAGCTTCATACTTGCTAAATACTTCACCAAAGAGTGCGGGATCCATATTGCCAAGGCCGAGAACAGACTCTACGGTTACGGGAGCACCCTGACCTGCAGCAATAATTGCGCGCTCGAATCCGAGATAAGCAGCAATTGCAGCAGCCTTATCTGCAGAACCGGTAACGCCAGCTACTTCAATAATGCCTGTTGCATAGTTTACCTTGTTAGCATTGCCGAGAGGCTCGTAGAACATAATGTCTTCAAGGGTAACAGGAACGAACTTGCCACCAAGAAGATTCCAAACCATACCAGAACCGTTGGCGCCAACAATGGATTCAACAAAACGATCACGGATAGTGGAGTATGTGGTCTTCTTATTACCGTTAGAGTTGATAACATAGTTACCCTCGTCATCAACCTGATAGAAATCCTTGCCATACTCATTAACAAGGCACTCTACCATAGGAGCTTCTGCATAGTAGAACTTTGCATCAGCATATACGCTGTTCTGGGTTGCCTGCATATAGGTGGGAAGAGCAGCGATGAATGCATTAAGGGGAATGAAGATAGCATCGAGAACATCACCAAGGGTGATACCCTCAACACTTGCGTCGCTCTTATAAGTATTCATAAGAGCAACGAGAATGATCTCTGCATCGGGGTTGAGCTGGAGAATAGCCTCAACGGAACCTGCATAGTTGAGAACGTAGCTAAGACCGGTGTAAACGATGGTGTTAGCAAGAGCCTCAAGAGTGGGGTTAGCAGAGATGGGCTGACCAAGCTTGCCCTCTACAGCAGAATAAAGGTCTGCCTTGAGTTCAAGAATCTGAGCCTGGAGTTCGGGATCGCACTCGCGGATAGCATTCTCTACCTTGTAGATCATAGCATCGGAGGGCTCACCGCTGAAGCCGATAGCTTCCATGATTCTGCCGAATGCAAATACACCGAAGTTACCGTTACCCATACCGAGGGAAATGATATCAGCGTTCTTAACAGATTCCTGATAATACTTAGCAACGATAGCTGCTTCATCATCAGTAATCTTACCCAAAGCGCCTGCATTCTCAATAGCGTAAGCCGCTACTGCGAGGCGGTAGTCATCACAAAGCTCGTTCCAAGTCCAATAGTCACCGGTAGAGAACTTTGCGTTCCAAGCATCCTCATCCCAAGCACCGTCGGTGATTGCGATAGCTTCAGCATCAGTGTAGTCCAGTTCAAGAAGCCAATGAAGGTCTTCTGCACGCATAGCGGACATTGCAAGCTGAGCGTGGTTTACATTTTTGCCGGTAGAGGTTCCAAGCCATTCTGCGAACAGATTGCCATAGGCACCATCTCCGTAATCCTCGACACCGGTATTTCCGTCATAGCCGGGAAGACCGTAGCCGTTGGACATGGAATCACCAAGAGATACATAATTGATCTCGTTGGACTCTCCGCCTTCTGCTGCGTAAACAACAAGGGCGGTGCTACATACACTGAAGACCATCAACAGGGACAGCAACAGAGCGGTAGCTCTTTTGAAAGTTGTTTTCATTCCAAAATCTCCTTTTTTATTTTAATTTTGAATTTCAAAATTTATTTTACAACGCCTTTTGGAGGAGCGTTTGTAACTGATTAAAGAGTCCAGGACTTATAATCGTAGTCCCTATACTTCTTACCGACTGCGCGGTAATCGTTCTTGCCCATTGCGGTGAGGGGCATTTCTTCGATGCAGACGACTGCGACGGGCTTGCCGCGCTCCTCAACGTTTTCGTTGCAGAGGGTGAAGATCTCGGAGCACTTTGCGCGCTTCTCTTCTTCGCTAAGCTCGCCGTCGAACTCGACGACTACCATGGGGTACTGACCCTGGCTGTGATCGAGGTCGTTTACGCCGACTACGCAGACGTTCTTGACGTCCTCGCGGGCGTCGATGAGTCCCTCGAGGTTTACGGGGAAGACCTTGTGGCCGTCAAAGCGGGTGATCATTCGCTTGATTCTGCCGACGATGAAGACGAAGCCGTCCTCATCCATATAGCCCCAGTCGCCCGAATGGATCCATACGTTGCCGTCCGCGTGGCGGCGCATTACGTTTGCTGTCTCCTCGGGTGCCTCGAAATAATACTTCATCATCGAGGGGCCGGTGACGCAGACCTCGCCGATCTTGCCGAGCGGAACTTCCTTGCCGGTTTCGGGGTCGATGATCTCGATGGTGGTGGTGAGCGAAGGAATGCCGACGCTTCCCTTCTTATATACTCTGTTTACACAGAAGCAAGCTGCGGCGGAAAGCTCGGACATGCCGTAGCCCTGCGCGAGGGGATATTTCATTCCGTGCTTTTCGCGGAAGTCGTTGAGCTTTGCCTCGAGGCCTTCGTTCATTGAGTCGCCGCCCGATGCGAGTGTGCGAAGGAAGGAAAGGTCCATATTTGCGACCTCTTTGCTTCCTATCAAAAGCTCGATGAATACGGGGGTAGAAATGACGTGGTTCGGGCGGAAATCGCGAACGAGCTTGCCGATCTGCTGCGGGATGAATCTCGGGATAGGTACGAGAGTCATTCTCAGGCAGAGGGGCATGTGCATT
>JAZQJB010000008.1:0-4012 GCA_045541375.1 Eubacteriales bacterium
GTCTGCGGACGCGCCCTCAGGATGACATCGTTTCTTCTTGCAGGGGCTACCGCCCCTGCACCCTGCTTTATAAGTGCAAACACAGCTTTGTAAATTCTGTCAACTTTCAGTTGAAACATAGCACAACGAATTAGTATTGCATTTGTACACATAAATACTATTTAGTACAAAACTGCAATATTCAGAACGCTAAATAATCAAGCACGTAATCTGAATTAAAGCCCTCCCGCTTGCGGGAGGGTTGGGAGGGTATACAGCGCCCCATCATAAAAAAACATCCAAACAAAAGGAGAAAAAACATGAAAAAGAATTACTTTCGCATCATTTGCGCCATTCTCGCGCTTTGCTTCGTCTTGCCGATCTTCGCGGGATGTGCCGAGGTTCCCGATGAAGTACCTGACGAAACCCGTCCCGTGACCGAACCCGATTACTCCCCGATGAAGGGCAAGGGAGTGGAATATCTCACCGCGCGCAGTTTTGCTCCCGATCGCACGGCGGGTGAGGTGAGCGAGGATTTCCGCAAGGCTTACGTCGATTTTTCGCTGAAGCTCCTCAATGAGTGCCGCGGCAATTTTGAGGGCGACGCGCTTCTTGTTTCTCCCCTTTCCGCCATGATCGCCCTCGCGATGACGGCAAACGGCGCGGGCGGCGACACGCTCGACGAAATGGAAAAGGTTCTCGGCGGGCTTCCGATCGAAGAGCTCAACGAGCAGCTCTTCAACTACACCTCGTCGCTGAGATCGACCGACAACGCTAAATTCAACCTCGCAAACGCGATCTGGGTCACGAACGATCCCACCTTCAGCGTCAATAAGAACTTCATCAAGGCGGTCGAAAACACCTTTGATGCCGATATCGTTTCCGCGAATATCCCGAAGTCGGTCGACGCCATCAATAATTGGGCGAAGGAGGAAACCTTCGGTATGATCAACGAGATTCTGAACGAGGATTCCGTTGACCCCGAAACGGTAATGGTGCTCCTCAACGCCCTCGCGCTCGACGCGCTCTGGGCATCTCAGACCGACGACGGCGCCTGCTTTGAGGACGTTTTCAACGGCAAAGATAAAGCCACCTTCATGTGGAGCGACTGCGACGGCTACATCAAGGGCAAAAACGAGGTCGGTATCGTCAAAAACTATATGGGCGGTAATTACGCCTTCCTCGCGCTCCTTCCCGAGGGTGACGTTCACGATTACGCCGCCTCTCTCGACGGCAAGACCTTCCTGGAGCTTTACGACAAGCGCAAAAAAGCACAGTACAACGCCGTCGAGATCAGCGCAAAGATGCCGCACTTCTCGTTTGAATGTACGTTAAACCTTGTCGAAGTCCTCTCAAAAATGGGAATGCCGAGCGCATTTTCGGGCGCGAATGCAGATTTCCGCGGTCTCGGCACGTCATCGAAGGGCAACCTCTTCATCGACCAGGCGATCCAGAAGACCTTCATCGAGCTTGACAACTCGGGCACCCGCGCCGCGGCGGTCACTGCGATAACAATGGTCCCCGAATGCGCCCCCGCCGAGAAGATCGAATACTACCGCGTAGAACTCGACCGCCCCTTCGTCTATGCCATCATAGACACGCAGAGCGGATTGCCGATCTTCGTTGGAGTTTGCGATAGTATTAGTGGTCAGAAATGAGTGGACAGATAAGAGTGGACAGTGGTTAGTGGACAGTGGACAGAAAGATGCGGGCAAATAATTTTGTATAGTACGTCTGAAACACTGTTTGCTGCAAAACAGAAATAAACAAAAGAAATCGGATAATTTTGAATCTTCCTAATATCCGATTTCTTTTTATTTAATTATCTGTCTGCACAATGGAATGCAAAAATCAAAATAAAATTATCTGCCCGCAACTTTCTGTCCACTGTCCACTAACCACTGTCCACTCTAATCTGTTCACTGTCCACTACCTAAGGGTAAAATTCCCCGGCAAACCGTCTGCGCTCTTGATCCTGCTCTCGCTCTCGACAATCAACTTCGTATACTCACGCCCGACCGAAGGGTATTTCGCGGGGGCGAGGTTGTTGTAGGGGAGGAGCTCGACAGGGGCGCCGGCGGCAAGGCGGGCGATTCCCGCGAGATTTTCATCGGTATCCGTGATGCCCGGGATGAGGGGCGTGCGGAGGAGGAAATCCTTGCCGCTCGACTTGAGGATCTCGAGGTTCGCAAGGATCTTATCGTTGTAAACGCCCGTGAATTTCTTGTGCTCTTCCCTGTTGGCGAGTTTGAGATCCATCATTACGAGGTCGCATTCGGCAATGACCTTGCGGAAGACCTCCGCGTCGGCATATCCGCTCGTTTCAATGGCGATGTGGAGCGGTTTGAGCTCGCGAATCAGCTCAAGCGCGAACTCCCATTGCATCAAGGGTTCGCCGCCCGAAAGAGTCACGCCGCCGTTTTCCGAAAGGAAGTCGGCGCTTTTTTTGACCTTTTCGGCAAGCTCCCGTGCCTCGTATTCCTTGCCGCTGACACGCAAAAGTCCTTGCGGGCAGATGTGCAGACAGCGACCGTATACGCAATCGGGATGATCACACGGCTTTCGGCAGAGTCCGCAGCCCGTGCAGCCGTTTGTGCCGACGTAAAGCTCGGGCTCGGGCGACAGCCCCTCGGGATTGTGGCACCAGATGCACCTGAGCGGGCAGCCCTTGAAAAACACCGTCGTCCGCACACCGTCGCCGTCGTGCTGGGCAAATTCTTTTATGTCAAAGATGACGCCGCTCATACCGTGTACCTTCTGCGCGCGATGACGTGATCCTGATAGCATCTGTCGAGCTCGACGAAGTAGCCCGACCAGCCCCACACGCGGACGATGAGCGAGCGGTGTGCCTCGGGATTTACCTGCGCGTCGAGCATATCCTCGAGGCTGACGGCGTTGAGTTGGATCTGATGCCCGCCGCGGTCGATGAAGTGCTTGACGAGCTTCGCCGTTTTCGACCTTGCCTCGTCGTTTTTGAACATATCCGCGGAAAATTCGACCGTGAAGGGCCCGCCGTTGATCGTTTTTGCGAGATCGGGCTTGGAAAACGATCTGACAAGCGAAACGGGACCCGAAATGCGCGAAAAGAGGTTGGGCGCGTAGTTGGCGCCGAAAGATTCGCCGTCGCGGCGGCCGTCGGCAGTTGCGGGGGTATTGCGCGCATCGTTGATATACATCAGCGCCGTGCCCGTGCCCGCGCGGAAGCGCCCGCCGAAGATATTGCGCTTGTCGCGAAGCGCGTCGGCATAGAATTCAAGGACCTTGCAAGCCATCGAATCCGCCTCGTCCTCGTCGTTGCCCATCTTGGGCGCCTCATAGCGAAGCAGATGCAAAAGCTCGGGGTCATTCTCAAAATTGCTCTCGATCGCCTCAAGAAGGCGCGCAGGAGCGACCGTTTTTTCATCAAAAACATACTTCTTCACCGCCGCGAGCTGATCCGCCGCCGAGGCGATGCCCGCGCCGTGGAAGCCGAAATTGCGGTACTTGATCTCGGAGAAAAGCATCTCGAGGAAGGGCGAGGGCATCTGCCAGAGCGGCTTTTTGCGCGCCTCGACCATTGCCGAACAGCGTTTTTCAATATTTTCCCTGACCGAACTCATAAGGCTCTCGAAATCCGCCGCCTTTTCGAGGTTGGCAACTATCGCCTCGCGCACGGCAAGGCTGAGATTCATCGAGCCGTAATTGACCACGTCCATCGCGCAGCCGGGGATGATGCACTCCCAGCAAGCCGCGACCGAATAATTGACCGCGTCGGCGTAGTCATATCCGAGCTCAAGCAGACCTGGGATGACGACGTCGTCGTTTGAATACTGCGGGAAGCCGAGACCCACCGCCGTCAGCGTCGTTCCGAGCTCATAAAGGCTTTCGGGCGTATTTTTATTGACGCGAAGGTTGATCTTGGGGTCGATGACGCGCAGATTTCGGCTTGCGATTAGGCAAAGCTCGGAAAATTCCGAGAAGCATTCGCTGCCATCCGCCGTCATGCCGCCGAGCATCAGGCTCTGACCGTTGTCGCCCTGCTGAATGCCGCTAT
>JAZQJB010000009.1:0-9862 GCA_045541375.1 Eubacteriales bacterium
AAACACAAAACGCACCGCTTTTGCGGTGCGCTTTGTGTTTTAGTGGACAGTGGACAGTGGACAGTGGACAGAAAGACGCGGATTTTTCGCTCAAATTAAAGACAACAGCAGCGGGAAGTTTTCGTCCACCTTTTTCAAAAGGTGGCAGATTCTTAAGGCGGAGCCTTAAGTCGCCGTCCGCAGACGGCGAAACTCCCCACCCTGCGCTTCAAGCGGGCGGCGCCTATTTGACGCAAAGCGTCAAATGGGACGACACGCTTGGAATGAGCAAAACCTCCCCTTGCGGGAGGTTTTTGCTCATTCACTCTTTTATATCGCATAAATTTATTATACGCTTATTCTTTCTCATTGCATATTCATAAGTTTTATATGCACCGCCCCAACCGTGGTTGATGTAAGCAATAATAAGATCTGCTTTTTCGACCATAAATTTATTCCGATAGCTAATCGCGTATCGTTTTGGCTTATCCTCGAGAGCCGGGTAAATTACAGAATCATAATTATGCACCAATATCGGATCAACATTCAAATAGGGAGTTATAAATACAAGAGAAACGTTCGGGCGTTGACTTTTGAATTTCTTGCAGCAAGCATAAGCAAAAGAATCAAACCCACCGTAGCCTCCAAGATACATTTCTGCATAGCAAGCGCCTATTTCACGTTCGAGTATGTCTATCAGCAGGTTTTCATATTTATTGGACTCAAAAAAGTCGGAGTGTCCGCAAAAGGTGACGATCATTTCTGCCTCTCTTTGTTTTTAAGTATTATATCACGGTGTTTTGCATTTGTCAAGTGTAAAATATACATAGAAAATTAAGTGCTAAATTGCGGTGTTTAATTAAACACTAATTTAATGTATAATATATATAAGAGAGGTGCAATAAAATGTTTAATATTAAAAAGACCGAATATACAAATAAAACTTTCCGCATTCCCACCGAGCTTGTAAAAAGAATGGAAATCATTGCGCAGGAGAAAGGTGTTTCGTTAAACAACCTTGTTGTTCAATGCTGCGAATATGCGCTTGATAATATGGCTCCAAGTGAAGGTGCCGATAAACAGAATAAAATTTGAGGGGATACGAGTGACTGTCAATAACGCCGTTGCCATACGTATATCAAAATTATTGCAAGAGAAGAATATGACTCAATACCGTTTAGAGCAAGAATCGGGGATCCAGCACGGAAGTATGCAGTGCATTATGAATGGACGAAATAAAACAGTAACTTTAAGTACAGTAATTATGCTTTCTAAAGGCTTTAATATGTCTCTAACAGAGTTTTTAGATGATGAAATATTCAATTCAGATGAGTTGGAATTAGAAAAGCCTTAATAACATCAAACGCACCGCGAAAGCGGTGCGTTTTGTGTTTTAGTGGACAGCGGTCAGAAAGACGCGGACAAAAACTTCGTTTCAACGACAGCGGAAAGTTTTCGTCCACCTTTTTCAGAAAGTTATGCTTGCCTTCGGCAACCCCGCAAGCTTCGCTTGCTCACCCCATGTGCTTCACCATAAAAACTTATCGACTATAATCGAAACTTTACTCAAAAAACAACCTTTTATCGATTATACTCGATAAAAAATACCAATCTATAAAAAATATTTCCAAATACTATTGACAATATGATATCTTTATGATATCATATTAATAGCAAATATACAAAAAGGAGCTGCTATTATGAAAGAAAAAGTATTAAACGGAAAAAAGAACGGAATGCTTGTCCTCATCATTTGCATTCTCGCGGAGATCATGTCGATCGCATTTTTTGCTTGGGCGGTTTCGAGGGTAGAAATGAACGAAAGTGCGCTCAACGTTATTCTCACGATTGCGGGCATCGTACTGATGTGCACGGTCTGGATCCCCCTTTGCGGTCTGCGTGTGCTTAATCCGCAGGAGGCTCTTGTGCTTACTCTTTTCGGTAAGTATATCGGCACTCTCAAGGGCGACGGCTTTTATGCGGTCAACCCCTTCTGTGTAAGTGTCAATCCCGCGGCAAAGACAAAGCTCAGCCAGAGCGGAGACGTCAAGACGGTTGCAATGCCTGTCAGCACCTCGGCAAATGCTCAGGTCTCTGTTGAAGTGCCTTCAAAGAAGCTTTCGCTGAAAATTATGACACTCAACAACAGCCGTCAGAAGATCAATGATTGCCTTGGTAACCCCATCGAGATAGGAATTGCCGTTACATGGCGCATAACCGACACCGCAAAGGCAGTTTTTAATGTTGATAACTACAAGGAATACCTTTCCTTGCAGTGCGACAGCGCGCTCCGCAATATTGTTCGTATCTATCCTTACGACGTAGCTCCCGGAATCGATACGACCGGCGACGGTGTCGCAGATGAAGGCAGTCTGCGCGGTTCATCCGATGTGGTTGCATCCCGTATCCGCGACGAGATCCAGACGCGTGTTGACGATGCCGGCATCGAGATCGTCGAGGCTCGCATCACATATCTCGCATACGCAACAGAGATCGCTGCAGTAATGCTCCAACGTCAGCAGGCATCTGCCATCATCGATGCAAGAAAGATGATCGTCGAGGGTGCTGTCGGAATGGTCGAAATGGCGCTTGACAGACTGAATGAAGGCGGAAGAGTCGAGCTTGACGATGAACGCAAGGCGGCAATGGTATCAAATCTTCTCGTAGTGCTTTGCGGAAACCGTGACGCACAGCCGATCGTAAATTCGGGAAGCCTCTATTGATATGGACGATAAGCAGAAAAAGCAGATCCCTCTGCGGCTTTCACCGAAGCTATACGCCGCAATTGCCGCTTGGGCAGAGGATGATTTCCGCTCGGTGAACGGACAGATCGAGTATCTTCTCAGTGAATGCGTGCGTCAGAGGAAGAAAAACGGCAAATATATTTCGGATGAGCTTGATAAGCCGCTTGATATTGAAATAGAATAAATATGCACCCTGCATTACGCCTCGCTTGCGACGTAATGCAGGGTGTTTTTCGATGTAAAGTCTACCAACCCTGCTTGAAAATTTAGCAACCGACGGTTTACATTCGCCTTTTCGGTGCTTTTTTGAGCAGTTTTTACTGCAAAATATTGACATTTGCTCGGTTTTGTGATACAATTAATATGGATATTTACGTAATTCCAAAAACAATTTACTATAAGGAGAAAAATCATGTTTTGTACTAAATGCGGCGCACAGATCGAAGACGGCGCAAAATTCTGTACCTCCTGCGGTCAGAAAGTGGATGACACCCCCGTGGCAGCACCGGTAGCAGAAGCAGCTCCCACAGCAACTCCCGAGGCGGCTCCCGAAGCGGTAGCGGCTCCCGCAGAAAAGAAGGACACCGTGGGCGAGCTCGTCATCAAGGCAAAGGCTCTCTGGGCAGCAGTAGTCGAAAAGGTAAAGCCCGCGCTCAGAAAGGCTGACGACAAGATGGCAGAGGTCCTCGGTGACAAGAGAAGCTATGCTTATGCAGGCGTTCTCGTGCTGCTCGGCCTCATCCTCACCGTTTCCGTTATCGCGGCAATCATCCCCGACGGCAACGGCTACCTCACCACCAACGAGTTCCAGATGGACTATAACAGCGACGACGAGGTCTACCTCTTCACCGAGGGCAAGGCGATCAAGGTCAAGACCGACTCCGAGGGCGTTTCGGACTTTAAAAGCTCGATCGACGGCGAAGTGATCGTTTTCGAATACGACGACACTCTCTATCAGCTCAAGGGCAAGACGGCAAAGGCATTTGCCGAGGAAGCAGATAGCTTCACTCTTTCGCTTTACGGTGACTCGGTAGTTTACACCGTAACCGACGGCATTGAAAAGACCTATTACTATGCAAAGGTAGGCGGCAAGTCTGTTGAGATCTTCTCGAACGAGATCGACCTCACCGGCGGTGCGATCCTCTCTTCCTATATCATCTCCCCCGACGGCAAGAGCGTTGCTTACACCGTTACCGAGGGTCTTGAGACCGATCTTTACTACTTCAACGGCAAGAAATCCGAGAAGGTTGCGGGATGCGACGGCAAGGTTGTCGGCATGTCCAACGGCGGTAAGTATATTTATGCGGTAGTGATCGACGAGGATCTTTCCACCGATCTCTACGTTTACAACAAGAACGGCAAGCGCGAGAAGATCGATTCCTGCTCCGGCCGCTTCGCTCTCAACCTCGACGGCACCGAGATCATGTTCTTTGACGGCGGCAAATCCTATATTTCCGTCAAGGGCAAGGAAGCCCAGAAGGTAGCGGGCGACGAGGTATCTCTCATTCTTCCCAGATACACCACCACCTATTCCGCAGGCTCCGGCACAGTTATCTACCCGATCGATTCGCTTTACGGCCACGTATATTCCTCCGGAAGCACCGCATATTTCGTAGCAAAGAAGGAATCGAAGAACGTCAAGCTTGTCAAGGCTGATTCTTCCCTCAAGCTCGATGACAGCGCTGAATTCCTTTACTATATGGATGATGAAACCCTGATGTGCCTTGAGATCTCCAAGGGCGAGAATGCAAAGGACAAGGCAAAGGAGATAGCCGAGGACGTTGAGTCTTACGTTGTTACCTCCGACCGCAAGTACGTTTACTACGTTTCCGACGATGAGCTCTTCGTTGTAAACGGCAAGAAGGGCGGCAAGCCCAAGACCATCGAGAGCGATGACGTTGCAAGACAGCTTGTGCTTTCGAATGACGACTACCTCTACTACTATTGCGAGGATGCTCTCTGCGCAACCAAGGGCAAGTCGAAGGGCAAGGTTATTATGGAAGACGCCGAATGTGCAAGCCTCAGCGGCTACGTTTATATTGGTGATGAGGATGCAATGTACTCCGCACGCGGCAAGTCGAAGCCCAAGAAGATCCTTGAAAACGACTGATTAATATTAAAAAGCAGACTCTTTTGAGTCTGCTTTTTCTTTAAAAGTATTGACTTTATGGCTTTAAAGTGATACAATAATAAAAAAGCTACATCGGGAGAGCATTATGAAACAGTATCTTTTGCCCGAAAACGGGAATTTCTATAAGGTTAATATGCACAGCCACACCAACTACTCGGACGGCGTTCAGTCCCCCGAGGAGTTGAAGGAAATATACAAGGCGCAGGGCTATTCCGCCATTGCCTACACCGAGCACGAGGCGCTTTTTGATCTGACGCATCTTGACGACGAAGAATTCCTCGCGCTGACGTCTTATGAATACGCGCTCGGAAACAACGCAAATCCCGCGCACTCGTTCTATGAGGGCAAGCCCACCTGCTTTGCGGACGTCGAGCAGATGCACCTCAATCTCTATGCCAAGGATCCGCACAACGTAAAGCAGATCTGCTTAAATCCCAAATACATCGGTCAGAAGCAAAAGGATCTCCTCGGTGAGATGAGCTACGTCGGCGAGCCGGATTATCAGAAGACTTGGACTATCGAGTGCATCAACGAGATCATAAAAACCGCGCGCGACAACGGCTTCCTCGTTTGCTACAACCACCCGAACTGGTCGATGAATACCTATGAAACGTATTCAAAGCTCGAGAATCTCAATATGCTCGAGATCAATAACGGCGCCTCCAACCGCGGCTCGGATATGGACTACACCCCCTACGTCTACGATCAGATGCTTCGCCTCGGCAAGCGCATTTCTTGCGTTGGCGGCGATGATAACCACGACCGCATCCACTTTTTCAAGGCGTGGACAATGGTCAAAGCAGAGTCGCTCACACACGAAAATATTCTGAACGCCATCGAAAACGGCGACACATATGCTTCCTCGGGCCCCGAGATCACGGAGCTTTATTATGAGGACGGCAGAGTGTATATCAAGTGCTCCGATGCTGCAGCTATCCACCTTTATACTGCAGGCAGACGCCGCGCCCGCACGCCCGAGATCAAGGACGGCAAGCCGATCACCGAGGCATCCTTCGAGGTCAAGGAAAGCGATTTCTATTTCCGTCTTACCGTCAAGGACGCGCAGGGTAATTATGCAAATACAAGGGCATATTTCCTTGATGAATTGAAATAAATATTAAGCCGACACGTTTTTGTGTCGGCTTTTTTGCTGAAAAATCAACTTGGATGTCGAACAATGATGAATAAATAGTGTCAAAACTTTAGAGCTTTTGAAAGGGATTTGAAAACTCATCTCGATTATCAGCCTTTCTCAACCAAAGTTGAAATTAACTTGATAATTGGTTGAAAATGCTAATATATAATATATCATGCAAAGTGTCGGTTTTTTAAGATCGAAAACAAAAGTTGTAAAAGCAAAAGAAAGTCAAGAACCTATCAGAAGATGTTGATAGGAGGAGACAAATGGGAACTCGAACAAAAATATTTGTTATAATTCTGTTGGCGCTTACAGCTTCGATCGGTCTTGTGATGTTGATATCCATTATTCTTGCTCGTAACCAATTTTCAGACGAGGTAATGCTGTTCAAGGACGATACTTCGAACAGTCCGTTCAGGGATACGGATACTCTTCGGGCAGAGCGGACAGAAGCGCCTGAGGAAACCACAGCAGCTCACGAGTGCACCTTCGAGGTAAGCATAATTGAACCCACATGTCAGCACGTGGGTTACAAGGTGTTCAAATGCCAATGCGGAAATTCATATTCCGAGAAGAACGCCGAAAAGGTAGGCCACGCTTACCTTGAAAATCAAAGAACCCAGCCCACCTGCACAAGCGAGGGCTCGGTTGAATATATGTGCGCCTGCGGCGAGGCATATACCGAGAGCATAGAAAAGCTCCCGCACGAATATACCTCCACCACAGTCCTTTCTACGTGCACCGAAGAGGGACACATCGACTATACTTGTGCCTGCGGCGAAAGCTACACCGAGATCCTCTCGAAGCTCGCGCACAAATACGTTGAAGAGACCGTTCTTCCCACCTGCACTGCGGAGGGCAGTCGCATCTATCTCTGCGCTTGCGGAGATACTTATACCGAGGTCTACGCGGAAAAGCTGGCTCACTCCTATGCCGAAAGCGAACGCATCGACCCCACCTGCACAAGCGAAGGCCGCGTAAGCTACCTTTGCGCCTGCGGTGAGCTCTATACCGAATCTCTGTCTAAACTCAACCACAGCTATAAGCTGAAGACCCGCTCCGCAACCTGCACAGCGGAGGGAGCAAGTACATATACCTGCTCTTGCGGTGACACTTATACCGTCACCATAAATGCAAAGGGTCACACCTACACCTCAAAGGTCACAAAGCCCACCTGCGTTTCGGGTGGCTACACCACTTACACCTGCCATTGCGGCGATAGCTACAAGGATAATTACACCCTCGCCATCGATCATAAGTGGTCGAAGTGGATAGTTACCGAGAAGGCTACCACCGTCAAAAAGGGCTCGCAATACCGCAAGTGCTCCTCCTGCGCAAAGACCGAAACACAGGTCCTCGATAAGAAGCAGGCAGTCGATCTGGCTTCGATCACTCCCGTATCGATGTTCAGCGGCGTGAATTCCAAGGCAATGAAGGTCATTAATGCCGTTCTCAAGTGCGTGGACGACTATTATGATACCAAGAATAACGACGAGATCTATATTGGCGAGTTTGAAGTCACATGGATGGACGTTTCGATTGCCGAAACCGCGCTTGCTTTCTATATGGGATCCTATCAAAGCTCTCTCGATTGCACCACGTTCTATCCCTCTGATGAAAATCACCAGCATCTCTTCGTCGATCTGGCTGTTCTGAGAAAGACAGAAAAGGATCGCCGCATAATGATGGATGAGATCATTGATATTATCTCGCTCTTCGAGGCGGGAAGCGATGATCTTCTGATCGAGCAGACCTTCGATTATCTGGCAAGCAGCATCAAATACGACGGCAAGCAGGCAGATGCCACCGTGGCTCTCAAGAAGGGCAGAGGCAGCTGCAACACCTACCCCGTCCTCTTCAAGATCATGCTCTGTCAGCTTGGCATCGAAAGCGAGATCTGCATAGGCTATGCCTATAATGGTCAGTATCACGCTTGGAACCGAGTAATGAGCGGGGGCGGAACATACCGCTATTATGACCTTACCTTCTATATTTCGACCAATTCAAACAAATACTATGCCGCTGATTCTCTGAAGCACCACATAGTAACCATCGAGCGATATCTTACATCAAAAGAACTTTCGGGTAAATAATCAAATAAAAAGAGTCTCCAATGGTAAAGCAGATAGCCTCTATCTGTTTTACCATTGGAGATTTTGTCATATTGAGCAAATAAGCTGCTCGATCGGCACGTAGCCTTTGCCGTAGCCTTTGGTCTGCGCGTCGGCGGCGACACAAAGGTCGAGCGTCTTTTCGAGCGCTTCGGCGCCGATATTCTTCATCGCGGCAATGTATTTCGCCAGCGGATAGGGCTTGATGCCCGTCGCGGCGGCAATGTCGTTTTGATTCATACCCGCGGTCTGGCAGGCGAGGATCGTGTTCATGTCGCAAATAACGCGGATAAGCTCCGCCATAATGCGGACGGGCTCGGCTTTTTCCGCCTTCATTTTGTCAAGAACGGCAAGCGCTGTCGGAATGTTTCGCGCAAGGATTGCGTTTGCGAGCGCAAAGGAATCGAATTCCTCGGTCGCGCACGCAGCTTCGCGGATGTCTTCGAGCATAACCGCCTTTCTGCCCCGCGCGAGGACGAGATACGAGATCTTGTCGATCTCGGAGGCGAGGGTGAACATATCGGTTCCGCAAAAGTCGACAGTCGCGGAGCAGATACGCGCATCGGCATCGACTCCGTTTTCTTTGAAATGTCGCGCGCACCATCCTGCGAGCTTCCCGGCGGGTACTCGGTCGAATCGAACGCCTTGCGCGAGCTCGCAAAGCTTTTTAAGCTCGGGCGAGATCCTTTTCGGCGTTCCCGCGTTGATGCCGCCCGAGGGGATCGAGATGATGAGCACGTTGCCCGATCCGCCGTCAAGCGAGCCGAGAATTTCGCAGATAGCATTGATCTCGGCAGCTCGCAGATCGGTGAAGGCAAGCGAAGCCGTCACGAGCTTGTATTCCCCGAACATAGGGGGCGCGGCGAGCGCGGCGGATATACTCTCGGGAGTAAAATCCGCCTGCTCGATGCGGATGTAGTCAAACATTTCCGCCTCCGGCGCGACAAGCTCGCTCTTCGCCACCGAGAGCGCGTTCTGCTTGAGGTAATCCTCGTCGCCGAAGAATATATAAGCCGCGTCGGGCGTTTTGATATTTCGGCGGAACTGCGCCTCGGTGATGATTTCCTTCATTTAAGTATTAGTCGTTAAGGCCGTAAACCTCACGCATGAGGTCGGGCTTGTTGGTGATAACTGCGTCGCAGCCAACGTCAGCGAGCCATTTTGCGATCTCGGGATCGTCAACGGTCCAGGGATGAACGCGGATGCCCTTTTCGTGGCACTTCTCAACGTAGTTCGGGTAGAGCTTGAGCTGGTCGTGCTTGGGGTGGGATGCAAGCGCGCCGATGTTCTCGGCGTAGTCCCAGGGCTTGACCATATTGAAGCTGTAGAGGGGAGCTACGAAAGCCTTCGGGTTGACTTCAAGCATACGCTCGAGCTGTGCGTGGTTGAAAGAGGAGTAGATTACGAGGTCGAGCATACCGGTCTTTTCTGCGAGCGCGTTGAGAGCTGCGGGCATCTTGGGGTCAGCGGACTTGATCTCAACGTTACAAACCATGTTGTTCTCGCGGCAGAGGTTGAAGAGGTCTTCCATAAGGGGAAGCTTGGTGCCCTTGAAATCGGGGGAGAACTTGCGGCCGAAGTCGAAGTGGAGGAGCTCCTCGTAGGTGTACTCGGTAACAAGACCCTGACCGTTGGAGGTACGGTCGATCTTTTCGTCATGCAGGGTAACGATCTTGCCGTCAGCGGTGAAGTGAACGTCGGTTTCGATACCGTCAGCCTTCATTTTAGCAGCGAGCTCGTAAGCGGGCATGGTGTTCTC
>JAZQJB010000010.1:0-9404 GCA_045541375.1 Eubacteriales bacterium
TAGAGCTGTCGGTATTGATGGTGATGCCCTCGAAGGTTACGGTAGCACCGTCAAAGCTGTAATCGCAGCCCTCGTAGGAGCCGTCGTCCTGAGTTGCAACTACGGTATCAACGCCGTTACCAACGATGGTAAGGGTCTTGCCCTGAGCGGAGTCGGGGATGATGAAGCTGCCGGAGCCGAGCTTGATGGTGGATGCGCCATCCTTGATAGCAGCATCGATGCCTGCCTCGGTGTGAACCTCGTAAACGCCGTCAACTACTGCATAGTCAACAACGGTAACCTTATCTACACCAGCGATAAAATCGAGGGATGCAAGGTTCTCGGAGGTGATAAGAGTATCGCCGTAGTAGCAGTTATCAAGAACGATGTTGTTACGTGCGTCAATAACATAGCCCTCCTCGAAGGTACAACCGGTGAAGGTGGCAGCATTGTAAGGACGGCAGTATGCATAGCCACTGCCCTCGCCGAAGAGACAGTTATCGAAGGTCACAGACTTGTGAACGTCGGAGAAGCTGGTCCAACCGTTAAGAGTGGAGTTCTTGATGGTTACGGAATACTCCTTGCTACCTGCATCGGAGTTGAAGGTATAAATTACGTCCTCAAAGACAACGTTATCAATGAGAAGATCGGAGGTTGCGCCGGGCATGAAGATACCGCGCATTGCGCCGGAAACGGTAAGGTTCTTAATTACGCCACCGGTGGTGGAGATAGCACAATCCCATGTGCCATTTGCGTTGGTAACGTTAACTTTGTTGCCGTTGCCGTTAAGAGTACCGCCGTTAACCTCGATACCGGTTGCGCCGTAGCCGCTGTTAGATGCGGTCTCGCCTGCGCTGAAGTTGAAGTCCTCGGTAAGAGATACGTCGCCGCCCTTATCAAGCTTCTCTGAGAGGTCTGCTGCATCGTCTGCGATGTTGGTGGTTTTTACGTTGCCCTGAACTGCCTCAACGGTGTACGCGAAGGTGCAGGACTTAGCAATGTACTCGTTGCCTGCCTCCTCGGGAAGAGTGATAACTACGGGAACTACGATATCAGCAGAGCCGGGAGCAAGCTTTGCCCAATCGGATCTCTTGGTTGCGCCACCGTACTCGGTGCCGTCGATGCTGATCTTAAGACCGCTCCAAAGGCCGTCGTTGGAAACCATCTTAATAACGGTTCTGTAGCTGATGGTAACGGTGCTCTTGTTCGTAATTACGAGATTGAAGGTAACGGTGTCACCGGGAACTACGTTCTCAAGGGTAACGGTGTTATTGGTCTCGTCGAACTGAGCCTTGGTCTCAGCGAGGTTGCCCTCGAGAGAGGAGGTGAGCTGGAAGTCCTTTGCAACAGCAACTACCTCGACGTTAGCGGCGCCAACGGATACGTCTACCTTGCTCTCGCTGGTGAAGAGCGCGAAGGTAGAGCCCGAGATAATGCTGAGGCAAAGTGCGATAGTGATTATCGCAGAAAGTAAAGCCTTCTTTTTCATTTCGGATTTTCCTTTCATGCTTTGTCAAAAAGCATCGGGGCGATTGTTTCCTAGGTGGCGCCCGTGCCCCCCGAGGGCGCCACCCGTGTTAAATAAACTGTCTTTTCGCGCCGCCGGGCAAGCCCGGGGCGGCTTATAGCTTTATCAAAAGCCGCGGATTATTACTTTGCGATACCGGTCTTGGTGGTGCCGGTCTCATTTACCTCGGTATTATCGTCGCAGGAGATAAAGACAACGCTCTCTACAGCGCCGTTAACCTTAACTACGTCAACGCCCGTAACGCTATCATCGGTGGGAGTCGCCTTAACTGCGTTGATGGTATTGTTCTGTGCATTGATAGTAACGGAGGTGCTGGTGCTGGAGCTTACGCTGACAGCGGATGCAGTGGAAGAGGTGCACTCAAGGTTGAAGGTGCAGCCTATAAGATTGATAGTACCGGTAACGTAATTCTGTACGCAGATGGGAGCGGAGGAGGTGAGAGCAGTAAAGGTACAGTTCTCGAAGGTTGCCTCAAACTCACCGACCGTGCCCGAAAGTCCCTCGAAGAGAATCTGAGCGTTGGTAAAGGTGCAGTTCTTGAATACGATAACGGTCTTTGCACCCGTAACGGTAGCGCATACCTCTACGACGGTGCCAAGTCTGTTGGTAGAGGGACCGAAGGTGTTATTCTTCTTGTTGTAAGAGAAGTCAACGTCCTCGTATACTACGGTGCTGCCCTCCTCGGTGCTGGGTCTTACGTCAACGTGACCGTAGGTGCCGTTAACGACGTAGTCGCCGCCACTCATAGTGAGGTTTGCATTATTCTTAAGCTCGAGAGTTCCGCCTGCATTGAAGGCGTTGCCGTTAAGGTCGATAACGGTATCGTTAGTAATCTTGTTGCTGTAGGTAACGTCCTCGTCAAGCTTGAGGTTACCGCCGCCCGCGATAGCGCTGGATGCAGTACCTGCGGTTACGCTCTTTGCGTTAACGGTGTAGATACCGGTAGCATCGTCGTAGGTTGCGGTATATCCGGAAGCAAGGTTCTTCTCAACGGTATTATCGTTGTAGGTACCGCCCATAACGCTGACAACAGAGCCTGCACCCATGTAGTTCTGGAAGTTTGCGATGTTGTTGAAGTTAGCAGTATCAGCAATAGGATCTCTGAAGTCGCCGCCCCAAATGGTTATATTACCGCCCCAAGGACAGATAACGCTCGCACCGGATACGCCCTCATACTCGTTAGTGAAGGTACCGCCGTAAATGGTTATGTCGGAGCCTGTCTTAGCAGCGAGAGTGTGAAGAGTGATATTTCTTGTGCCCGCAGCATTCGTGACCTTGAATTCACCGCCGTTAATGACAGTCTTTCCGCTAAGATTAAGAGCGCCACGATCGGAGGTAACAGAGGTTCCCTCCTCGATGGTAAGAGAACCGGTCGAGCAAACTGCATATTCGGGATAACCCGCATCAGTCATAGCTGCACCGGTGATGCTAACGCCATCAAGAACAAGGCTGCCCTGGTTATCTATAACGGAGCCGCCGTTGACCGCATCGTTGGTGATAGAACCGCCGATGACGGTAAGGCTACCCTTGTTGGTGATAACCGCGCCGGTTGCCTTGTCATTCTTAGCAGTAATAGTCTTACCGTTAAGGTCGATAACTGCTATGCTGTTTTCTGCGATCTCCATTGCGGTGTTCTCGTCGAGAACTACGTCCTCGTTAAGTACGATGTCGCCGCCCGAAAGGAGAGCCGCGCGAAGATCTGCCGCAGAGGAGACCTCGCTCTTGAAGAAGTCAACGCCGTTGCCCTGAACTGCCTCTACCTTGAAGGCGATAGCAGCGGACTTGCCGCGGTGCTCGTTGCCTGCATCGGTGGGAAGCTCAATGGATACGGGGATTACTCTCTCGGTATCAGCAGGATCATAGTCCCACTTCTTCCACTCGGAAACGCCGTTTGCAAGAGTTGCGCCGTCAGCGGTAGCAACGAGAACGCTATAGAGCTCGCCGCTTGCGATCCAGGAGACTCTGTACTGGATATTAACGTCGCTGTTGTTGGTTACGTAAAGGTTAAACTTAACCTTGTCACCGGGGGTAACCTTGTTAAGGAGAACCTCGCCGGTGGTCTCGTTATATTCAGCAGTACCGCCGTTTGCGAAGCTGTCGGTCTGACGAAGCTCGCCCATCGAGTAGAGCTCGATGTCGTCTACGTTCGCTACTACCTCAACGTTACCTGCCGTGATGGCAACGTTGACCTTGCTCTCGCTGGTGAAAAGCGCGAAGGTAGATCCGGAGATAATGCTAAGGCAAAGTGCGATAGTAAGTATCGCGGAGATTAAAGCCTTATTCTTCATTACTTTTATCCTTTTCTTATGTAAACTTGGGCTTTTATACGGACGGAGGGCGATTTAAGCCCAAAGGTCGCCACCCGTGTCAAGTTTTTGATCAGTTTTACGCGGTAGCCTGAGTTGCGGTTACAACGAGGTCGAACACTGCGGTCTGACCCTGTGCCTTGTTGTTGCTCATCGCGGTCTCGCCGGCGGCAAGATCCTTGTTGTACTCAACGTCGTCGATGAAATCAACTCTGATGCTGAAGGTCTCGGGAGCTGCACCCGCCTTCATCTTACCCGCAGAAATCGAGAGTCCGCTCGCAAGCTCGCTGAGCTTCTTTACGGTCTTGGTTCCGTCGGAATGAGTGATAGTTACCTGAAGCTGATCGGTCAGATCGTTCGCACCACTTATGAGCGATACGGTAACGCTGTAGTTAAATGCAACGTTGCTATTCTCGCCGTGTGCGATCTGCATCTCTGCGTCGAAGTAGCTGCCGGGGACGATCTGAATATCCTTGGAGTCGATTCCAAACACGTTCTCTCCCGTGATCTTCGAGAAGTCTTCTGTAGCGGCAACAGTCTTGGTCTCAAGCTCACCGTCCTTATTAAGTACGCTGTACTCAAGGTTGGTTCTAGTTAGCGTGACGTCCAGATTGCCAGCCTTCAAATGATTGCCTACCGATACGGAATCGGTAAAGAGCGCGTAGGTCATACCGACTATGAGCGACATGCAGAGCAGGATCACCGAGCAGGATACAAGTAATGCTCTTTTCTTTTTCACTTTCCATTCTCCTTTCATACAGATTTTTTATTGAAAGCTGCGCTCGCAGCGATTTCAATCTCTTAAAATGATTACCGTGCCACCCGTCAGCTCGATCATCTTGATCGCCTGGATAGAGTAGCTCTCAGATTTTACAATAAGCGGCTTCGTAAGTATTCCGTCGGCGAGGACCTTAAGCCTTCCGACCTTAGCGGATATCATTCCGCGCTCCTTAAGTGCCGCGAGCGTGACTATATCGTACGGCTCGAAGGCGCGGTCTATATCTCCGATATTGATTATTCCCTGCTTGCCCGTACCTGCACCGCCGTCGTAGCGCGCGGCGCTCATTGCAAGCTCGGAGGAGATCATCTCCTCTGCCTCCTCGGCATCGATGTGGTCGACCGGGGCGGGCAGCTCCACAGGCTCGGGCTCAGGCTCGGGCTCTATTATGAGAATCGGCTCGGGCTCAGGCTCAGGGATAGGCTCCGGGATGGGGTCGGGCTCAGGCACGATGAATACGTCCTCACAGGTGACGGATGCCGCCGCTCTCCTCCTTGCCGCCATCTCAACGATCACCTCAACGGTTACGAAGCATATCGTTCCGATAGCAAGGATCGAGGCTAAAACGAGGTAGATAATTATCGTAACGTACATACCTTTTACCTTTAATATTTAATTTGACGCCGCGGCATCGAATTCCTTAAGCTTCTTTGCGCGGTAATAGTAGGTGCTCTTTGCCATACCGTTCTGCTTACACCACTCGTCAACGCTGAGTCCCGATGCCATACACGCATCTACGTCAGCCTTCCACTTAGCCATCTTCGCGTCCAAGGTGACGCTTGCAGGCGCTGTGGGTGCCTCCGGGATGGGCTCTGAGATGCTCTCGGGCGCCTCGGGTGCTGTGACGGCGGGCTCCACTATGGGAGCGGGTGCAGGCTCTGCGTATGTGGGATCTGTCGGCGTGGGCGCAGACTCCGCGTATATGGGTGCGGGCTCTGATGCCGTAGCGGTGGCTACGGGGGATGCGACGGGTGCTACGACCGCGACGGGCTCGGGCACAACGCCGGGAGCATCCATGCTCCTGCCGCTCTCAAGCTCGGCAAGTCTGCGGCGAAGCTCGCGCAGCTCGTCATCCTGCTTCTCCGTCTTCTCTTGCTCCCGTTTCCTCTTCTCGGCGTTGTATATCCCGACGATCTTTAGGACCTCGAGCAAGATAATAATAAAACACGGCAGCATTACGATCAGGATCATTCCGACCGGCTTTTTAAGCAGGCTGACCAAAAGGCCCGGGAAATACGCCTGAGTACGTACCTTTCCTATAACGTAATTAGGGCTGTTTGTGTTAGAGGTGTCGATCACCTGGGTCAAAAGGCCTGTTTCAGAGCTCTTGTTATCACCGACGAGCTCTATGACGTAGCCGCCGGTGCTCTTCTCTCCTATGTACGAGATACGGTGAGTGATCGTGACCTGGTTCGTATAAACGTATCTGAACGTAAGGACGTCGCCGACCTTAAGCTGGGAATACCATTTATCCGCCGCCTCTTCGTCCTCGGGGACGAGCTCCACGAAGATCATCGAGTTCAGGGGTATGCTCTTTATCTCATAGCCCGAAACGTCGGTGAGATCACATTGCGCCATCGAGTCTGAGGTAACAACCCTCATTTGATAGCCAAATAAATTTGCCGCTCCGTCGGCATCCTTTTTTGAAAACGCGGTGATGATGACTGCGAAAACGCAGAGTGCAAGGAATGTGTAAAGCAACACGTTCGCTACTACTCCGCCGATCTTCTTCAGCAGGGTCTTGTTCATAAACGTCCTCACTTGTTATTCGCCGTTATACGCAGCTCGAATACTGCCTCGGCATTTTGTGCTTCGTTTCCAACCTCCTCGGGGAGGTAATAGGTTACTTCTACTATGCTGTCCTTGCCTGTCTCAAGGTCAAGGCTGAGTCTCGTGCCGTCCTCATCGAGCAGCTCCGACATGAGCTCTTCATAAATCACTTCTCCGTCGAACTCGAGCCTCGCGTAAGCGAACTCCTTCAAGGGGCTCTCCCCCTTCTCGGAAAACGCAAGCTCAACGCCGTATCTGACGCCTGCCTCGCCTGCCAGCTTCACCGTATACTTGCACTCCTCGCCGGGAATTAGCGCAAGATCCTTGAACTCGATCACGCTATCGGTCTCGTCGCTGAGATCGACGTTTATTACCCTTCTGCCCGCGGCATACATGTGCGCAAGTATAGAAAGGATAACTCCGATGAGTACCATTGCCGACAGAACAAGAAGCAGCACCTGCATAAATTTTCTCTTTGTCACGTGCTTCCTCCTTCTTGGGATGATAAATATTCAATTGTCTTATAGGAAAATGAAACACCTTTCCTATTATATTGATTATAGCATTGCTTTTTTCCAAAATCAATATTTTTGACACAATTTCGTGTATTTGTACACACGCGAGTTCAAATGTCGGAATTTTTTTGTTGAAAATCGCAAAAAAGCAAGCGCACATCTGTCGTTTATTACCATAATCGTGCTATCAGCACTATTTATCACAGCAAGGCGAGGAGATCTCTAAAACGCGTTCAAGCTTAAATGCCAGGCGTACGAGCGCCCCTTCGCATAAAGCATCAGTAACACTCTGCTCGACAAAACAAAAAGTGCGGCCACCGAAGTTGCCGCACTAAAAATGCAAACTCCGATAGTCGCCAAACTAACTTTACGTGAAATGGGTGTAACCACAATTACATAAATGGAATTTGCATTTTTAACAAATTCAATAATGTAATTATGGCAAAAAAGAGTATAATTATCCCTAATAAAAGGATAATACACCCATCCCCACGAATATTAAGCTAGTTTGGCATAATAAGTATATCATGTTCAACGAGAAAAATCAATACGTTTTCATCAGAAAATCCGAATTCGACGACACAAGGTTGTTTTTAACAGCTCGTTCACCGAAGACTCGGGCGCGAAAAGCGCACCTTAAAAACATCAAAAACAGCCCTCGCGCCTTTGAACTGCCCCAATTTGTGCGGACAGCACAAAAAGCCCCTTGAGGGTAGGATGTTAAATAATTAAGCAACAAACTGACATCGCTTTTCGAGTGGTGTCAGTTTTGTTTTGAGTTGGATACGATCATTGTTGTAGAAGTGGATGTATGCACCTATGAGGAGGCGCGCCTCCTCATAGGTGCGGATTTTCGCTCGGTAGATACATTCGGTTTTGAGAATAGAGAAGAAATTTTCAGCCATTGCATTGTCATAAGGATTTCCCCTACTTGACATTGATGGCGTTATGTGATAAGATTGTGTTAGCTTAAAATATGCTTGCGACGTATATTGAAAGCCTTGGTCACTGTGGAGGTGCAAGCTCCCGGTGACCTTTTCCTTTCTCTTGGCTGCTCTGATCGTAGAGAGCACGAGATTGATATTCTGTTCAGTACCCGTCTTGTATGCAACGATACTATTGTCATAGAGATCACGAATAACGGAAAGATACAGGAATCCTTGTCCCGTTCGAATGTACGAAATATCCGTTACCCACTTTTCATTGGGACGGTCTGCACGGAAATTTCTTGCCAAATGATTAGGGTATTTATATACACCATTGGTATAGTTGTGATATTTCTTTCTTCTGACCTCTGACAACAGATTATATTTCTGCATAACACGAAGAACAGTTTTGGGATTCTTATGGATTCCTTGTCTTTCAAGCCATATATGTACCCTACGATAACCGTATGTACTGTGACTGTGTTCCTGACACTCTCGGATCTTCTCGGCAAGAGGAAGATCCCATGCAGGTATATCCATTCTTTTGACATAGTCATAGTATCCACTTCTTGACACCTCGAAGAACCGGCACATTTCACTAATTGAATATTTTTCTTTATGACGGTAGATTACCATATATTTTACGCTTGTCCTCACTTCCTTTCTGTGAGCGAGAGAAAATCCCGCAATAACTCAACTTCCATTTTTAAACGTTTATTCTCGTATTTGTATTCTTGTAATGTTTTGGCTGGTTTTCGACCTCGATGCTTCGGTACTCCTGATATTTCCTTCTTGCGTTCGCGTTTAAGTAGTTCGTGTACGGGACGGTAACCCGTCAATCCAAGTTTGTCTTCTATTTGCTTTTGTGTCATCCCTTGGGCTAACATTTCTTTTATTCGTGGCAATAATTCTTGTGTGTGCTGATACTTTCTTGGCATACAATTACCCCCTTGATATGGTACTTTAATTCTACCACATCAAGGGGGCTTTTGTCTATTGTCCGTTTTTAACGGACTTGTTCATACGGTCACAGGGGGTCTTTTTTTCTTGTCCTGCCGAAAGAGCGCAAAGCCTCGCGCCCCGCCTTCCACACGTATTTTTATATATTTCATTTTTTCATAAGAAAAAATGCACAAAAAGGAGAGGGCACTTTTTACACTTTGACGGAAATGTGGGTACAGATCCGTAATTTCGCCACGATCCGCGTTGACTTTTGCCTACGTGGGGTTTATAATTATGGCATCAATATTTTAAAAATAAAATATACGGAGGTAAATTATGACTTCTAAAACACGCATTTTGGCAAGCGTACTTTGCTTGCTGATCGCAATCGTGTGTATTTTCGGTCTTGCCTCGTGCGGCAAATGCGCGCACAAGTGGGGCGAATGGACCGTGAAGAGTGCGGCGAGCTGCACCGTGGACGGTGTGGAGGAGCGCGCCTGCACTCTGTGCGGCGAGTCCGAGACACGCGCTCTTGCAGCCGCAGGACACAAGGGCGGCAACGCCACCTGTACGGCACCCGCCGTCTGCCTTGAGTGCGACGCGGAATACGCCGAGGCTCTCGGCCACGATTGGTTGACTTTAAGTCGGAGGCCAAGCGGT
>JAZQJB010000011.1:0-6417 GCA_045541375.1 Eubacteriales bacterium
TAATCTTAAAAAAAAAAACCAAAACCGAAAAGAAAAAAAAAAGAAAACACCCCCCGAAAAGTTGGGTTTTCGGGGCGTTTTTTGGACAAATATTGTTACTGTCTTGCAGCGATAAACATATCAATATCTTCAACAATATAATCTCTGCCGGTGGTGTGAAGCACGCCGTAGCAGGCTTCGAGATAATCAAGGATGCCGAATTTTTTGAACAAAGCCATAGCTTCTCTACCCGTCAAATTTTTGGCTGATCGATAAGCCTCAAAGCAAAAAACTTTGAATTCAAGTGTTTTACTCATAATTTATACCTCGGGAAAAACAAGATGACCGGCACGCTCGTCTTCAAAAAGCTCGGCGAGCATTGTGGAGCTGTATTGCCATACCTTGCTTTCTTCTTTTTCAAGAAAAGAGTACAGCTTGGATTCGGTAAATCTCTCCAGCGTTTCGTTTTCAGTCCAACCGGTATTCTCCATTATCTTTGCGATAGTATTCGCCGTAATGCTGTATAGCAGCGTTTCAAAACTGCGCTCATTCATAGCGTGATACCTCCGTTCCGATATATTTAAGGAAACTCAGCGAGCGTTCGGTGTGAAATAGAATTTGGTCGCAAAGCTTTTCGGTTTTAAGATTTTTAAGAGCGGTTTCTTTGTCAATATCGCCGTTTTCATATTCGACAACAACACGGTATACTTTGTCATCCGCAACGGGACCGATTGCTATATCATAATCGTCAGTGCACCGCATTTGCCTGTTGGCACAAATAAAATCAAGCCATTTTTCATCGGCAGCTTGAAACACAAGAATCTTCAGAGTGCCTTTGGCTGTTTCGAGATCAAAATCATAAATATTGATGCTTTTTTCTTTCCTTGCGTTTCTGTAAGCAACTTTGACTGCCCAAGCCTCTGCCTGAGCTTTGTTGGTGGTAACGTAAAATCCGCCGCCAAAATCGAGAGGGCGTTTAGCACTAATAATTACAGGGCGATCAACAATCGTATCGCTTCCGTGATATACTATCATAATTCCACTCCCTTGCACAAATATTCATAATAATAATATCATATTTTTTTGTAAATGTCAATGAGATTTTTTGTAAAACCATCTCATATATAAAAAACGCTCCTTTTCAATCGGAAAGAAGCGTTTATAATTAATAATCGTAAATTTCCGCTTGCGGAAATTCACCATTAACTTCGCCGCAGGCGAACCTTAACTCGGGCGTAGCCCGATCTTAACTTGCGCGAAGCGCAATCATAACTCACGCGAAGCGTGACCTTAACTCGCGCGAAGCGCGACAGGATCACTTACCAACACAGAACCTCGAAAATATCCCATCCGCAATATCCGCTCCCACCGCTCCGTGTCCTCTTCCGTCGAGCTCGCAAAGTCTTGCGGCGGCGTCCTCAAGGCAAACGCCTGCAACGTCGGGCGGGAAGCCTTCGGTGAGAGAAGACAAAGCTTCAGTAAGTGCGTCGATCACGCGCAAAAGCGCATCGTGCTGGCGGGCGGATGAGATAACGGCGTCGCGCTCGGTGTCAAGCTCGCCGTCGATAAAGAGTCGGTTGATAAGGCTTTCAAGCTCCTCGCATCCCTTGCCGCTCTTGACCGAAAGCGCTACGCAAAGCTCAAAGCGCGAGGCGAGTGCGACTGCCTCTTCGTTGCGTTCAAGGTCGGATTTTGTCAGAATGGCAATAACCTTTCCGCTGTGTGACGAGAGCTTTTCCGCAAGTGCGATATCGTCCTCGGAGGGGGCTCGCGAGGAATCGATCAGAAAGAGAACAAGCTCCGCCGAGTCGATCTTTTCCTCCGCGCGGCGAATGCCGATGCGCTCGACTTCTTCAGCCGTTTCACGCAGACCCGCGGTGTCACAGAGGAGAAGCGTGACGTCACCGTAGGAGACCGTCGCGGTCAGAATATCGCGCGTTGTGCCCTCAATGTCGGTGACGATAGCCTCATCCGAGCCGACGAGAAGGTTATAAAGCGTGCTCTTGCCCGCATTTGTTCTGCCGCAGATGACGGTGGGGATGCCCTCTGCAACCGCTCTGCCCGTCGAATAGGTCGCGGCGAGCTTCTTTGCCGATGCGATCAGCTTGGAAAGCCGTTCAAGTACCTCGTCGTCCGAAATTGAGCCGAGATCTTCCTCGGGGAAGTCCACGCGGGCGTAAATATCCTCAAGGAGCGTGGTGATCTCGCGGCGCAGAGTGTCGCAAGCTGTGGAAAGCGCACCGCTCATGCCTCCGCGCGAGAGTTTAAGCTGTGCCTCGGTGCCCGCGTCGAGGAGCATACCGAGTGCCTCTGCCTCGGGGAGCGAGAGCTTTCCCGCGGCAAACGCGCGGCGAGTGAATTCACCCGCTTCGGCACGTCTTGCACCCGCCGCAAGCGCGGCTCCGAGGACAGCGCGTGTGACGAGGATCCCGCCGTGACAGCAGATCTCAACCGTGTCCTCTCCCGTGAAGGAATTCGGCACGGCAAAACGCGTGTAAAGCCCCGTGTCGATGCGCTTTCCGCTGTCGGGGTCAATGATCTCGCCGAAAAGCGCACATCGGGGAGCACTTTCGGAGGGTATCTTACCGTTTATTCTCTTAAAAATTCTGTCGCCGACGGCATTTGCCTCGGGACCCGATATACGAACGAGCGCCACACCGCCTTTGCCCTGGGGGGTGGAGATGGCGGCGATCGTGCTGAAATCTGTTTGGAAAGGCATAGTTTTTACCTCGTAATATTTATTGAAGTGAAAAGTGAAAAGTGTAAAGTGTAAAGTTAAGGAGAATTTCCTCGCTTTGCTCGGAAATTTTCATTTTTAATGCTTTTTGAGCACCGCGAAAAAAGCTTCCATAACTTTTCACTTTCCACTTTTCACTTTTCACTTAATAACCAAGCCGCCGATAAATCGGCGGCTTGGTTATTATTCAGCGTCAGCAGAGTTATCGAGATAGATAACGATCTTGCGGTTGTTTTCGCTGCCGATGGAGTTGGTGCTTACGCCCTTGATGGTCTGAACCTCGGAGTGGATGATGCGTCTCTCGTAGGGGTTCATGGGCTCAAGCATAACGCTTCTCTTGTATTTGAGAACCTTGTCTGCCTGCTTGCGTGCAAGTGCGCGGAGGGTTTCCTCTCTCTTTGCGCGGTAGCCCTCAATGTCAAGGGTGACCTTGAGGTAGTCGCGCTTCTCGCCCTCGTCGCGGCGGTTTGCCGCAAGGTTGAGAAGATACTGCAGAGCGTCAAGGGTGTCGCCGTGGTGTCCGATAAGGATTCCCGAGCCCTCGCCGGAAACGTCGATGATGAGCTCGCCGTCCTTGCCGTCGCGGGTCTCGATCTGTGCGGTCAGCTGCATATCGGCGATAACGGTGTTGATGAAGTCGATCGCAGCCTGCTCGCCGCGGGGAATATAGTATGCGCTGATCTCAGCATCGGCAGAGCCGAGTCCGAGGAATCCGCGCTTAGCCTCGGCAATAACGGTGTACTTGATCTCGCTCTCGGGTGCGCCGAGCTCTGCGGCAGCAAGAGTGAGTGCTTCTTCAACCGATTTTGCCTTTACGGTTACTTCTTTTTTCATAGTTTCCTCTTAAAAATTACTTGTCTTTATTATCGTGCTTGCGGTCGTCCTTGAGGGGAGCTTTGGAGATCGCGCCGCTGTCGTCGGTCTTGATCTCGGGCTTTTCCTCCTCTTCCTTTACGGGAGGGACGTAATCCTCGTCGTCCTGATGGAAGAGCGAGGCGGGATTGTGCTTCGTAGCTTCGGGGTCAGCATTGCCCTTCTGCTTCTTCTTTTCGGGCTTTCCGCCGTATTCCTTCTCGGCAGCCTTGTAGTCCTCTTCGGTGAAGGTGGGAACGGGCATTGCCTTTGCCATAATGATCTGCTTTACGGTGCCGATAATGCTCTTGAAGATCCAGTAAACGCCTATAGCAGCGGGAACGATGAAGGAGATCCAAACGCTCATCATGGGCATCATGATGTCCATGGTCTTGTTCGAGCAACCTGTCTGCGCGTCCTGCTCGGCATTGCCGGTGGTGGGCTGATAGGTGAACTTGCGGTTGATCTTCATCGAGCCGAAGTAGGCAAGGAAGGTGAGAACGGGAATCAGCCAAAGAAGGCTGGGGGTGTCGATGGTGGGAGTTTCGGCAAGATTGATGCCGAAAACGGTGAAATCGGGCATTTTGTCGGCAACCGATGCGAAAGCGTCGTAGGTTTCCTGACCCGTAATGCCAAATCCCTTGACAGATCCGACGCTGTCAACGTAGCCGACGATGCCGGAGAAGAATTCCATACCCTTTTCCTTGATGATGGAAATGAGCTCGATAGTTCCTCTCTGCGAGTTTACGGTAAGTCCGAGACCGCCCTCTTCGACTGCTGCGGTCACGTAGGTCTGCATTGCGAGGATCGCCTTTTCACTTACGTGGAGCACGTGCTGGAGGGGGTTGATAACGACCTGATAAAGCGCAAGGATGATGGGCATCTGAATGAAGAGCTGCAGACAGCCCGAGAAGGGGCTGAAGTTTTCCTTCTGATACATAGCCTGGATCTCCTCGGAGACCTTCATCTGCGTCGCGCGGTCGTTGCGACCCTTATATTTGTTGCGGATCGCCATTTCCTTCGGACGTAATTTTGCTTGTTTAATTGAATTTTGTTGCTGCTTGATGGTGAAGGGAAGAAGAATGATCTCAACTATGATGGCAAAGATGAAGAGTGCCCAGACATAGTTTCCCGTGATAGAGTCAAGCCAGCCAAGGAATGATCCTATCCAACCGAGGATGGTATCAAACATTTGTCTTTCTTTTCCGCGCGGACCGCGGAATTTCCTCTCGTGTTATTCGGCGGAATCTTGTCCGTCGTCGCAGTCATCGTTACAGAGACTGATACCTTTCGGGACCGTATCCCGATTTCGCAGGCCGTGTTCCGGCACAGGGTCGTATCCGCCGGCGCAAAATGGATTGCAACGGAGAATGCGCCATACCGTCAGTATGGTTCCTACGATAAAGCCGCGTTTTCTGTATGCCTCAAGGGCATAGGCAGAGCAAGTCGGCGTGAACCGACAAGTGGGATTCGATTTCAGTCTTGAAAGATATTTTCTGTAGAATTTAATAAGAGCGATACACAGATATTTCATTGAATTTCATCTTCTTTTGCGACTTTTGCGATAAGTCCGACGCGCGAAAGACATTTCCGCAGATCCTTCTTTACGTCCTGCATCGATGCATCGGCAATTTTTGCACGCGCGGCGATCACGATGAGATTGCCGTGGAGAATTGCACCCTCGTCCTCGATCAGTCTGTAAGCCTCGCGCATAAGTCTGCGCGCGCGGCTGCGGACAACAGCTCCGCCGATCTTCTTGCCCGTGGTAAGCCCCAGGCGGTTGAGCGGGCGGTGACATGGGTCAGCCTTGACGTAGCGGTGATTCTGGCGGTCGGGAAGAGTATAGACGGCAACGTATTTACCGGGCGCCGACTTGCCCTTCGCATAAGCCTTTTGATAAAGGTGATTTTCTTTGATGGGTGTGTTTTTCATTGTCCTTGTGCTTCCGTTGAAAATTTGATTTGAAAAAGGGTAATTCGTCGAAATAACCGGCGTGGCAGACAGGTCAAATGTCGGCACTCGCCGGTTATCTCGATAGCGATTTAGCGTAAATTGAAAACTTTAATTAATAGGTAAGGCGCTTTCTGCCTTTTGCGCGACGTCTCTTGAGTACTTCTCTGCCGTCACGAGTTCTCATTCTCTTTCTGAAGCCATGCTCCTTCTTGCGCTGACGCTTTTTGGGCTGATAGGTTCTGAACATTTGTGGCACCTCCTTGAGTGATTATTCGGAAGCGTTTGGGTTTAATGCCAACGGCAGCGACGATTCTGAATGCTGCCAACTACGCTCACACACAATGACATCGTATATTATAATATTAATTACCCCCTTTTGTCAAGAGGTATTGCGGAAATTTTTTGTCATTTCTCCAAAAAAGTCGATCTTTTTTCGGAATGTTCACGAAAAGTTTTCAAAGTTGCGAGTGCAAAGCGGCGTTCGATGTTCGGACTTGCAAGCAGGGGTGAAGGGGGCGCAGCCCCCTTCAAAAAAAGAACGATGTCATCCTGAGGGCGTGCCCGCAGGCATATACGCCCGAAGTATCTCGTGCCGCCCCCCCATTTACAAGGGGCGGCGCGGTGCAATAACAATGAAGTTTGCAGTAAGTTACCGTATACTTTTGACAAAGCGTTTTGTTCGCACATTCTAAAGTCAACACAAACGAAATCACTGTGTAATTATGAATCTACACAGTGATTTTACGTTTTCATATATATTTAGTTTTTGGTGCAGTACAGACCACTTCGCCAGCACCGCGACGCGCAAAGAACAATTTGCGCGTCACGATGATCCAATGTTTGCCTTCGGCAAACTGTAGGTCTGTCTTCTCGGCTTACGCCTCCATTTTCCTTCG
>JAZQJB010000012.1:0-4349 GCA_045541375.1 Eubacteriales bacterium
AAAAAACAATATGTCAAATTGCACAATAATAGTCAAGCATCTGTGTTCGCAATCTCTAATAGGGGTGCAGGGGGCGAAGCCCCCTGCAAGAAAAAACGATGTCATCCTGAGGGCACGTCCGCAGACGTGTGGTGCCCGAAGGATCTCGTGCTGACCGAGTTGTTCCTCGGGCAGCGCGGTGCCATAACGATGAAGTCTGCAGTAAATTACCGTATAATTTTGATAAAGTGTTTTGTTCGCACGTTCTAAAGTCCAACATAAACGAAATCACTGTGTAATTTTGAACATACACAGTGATTTTACATTTTCATATATATTTAGTTTTTGGTGCAGTGCAGACCACTTCGCCAGCACCGCGACGCGCAAAGAACAATTTGCGCGTCACGAGATCCTTCGGCGGCAAGGCGGCCTGCGGGCGCCGCCTCAGGATGACATCGTTTCTTTTGAAGGGGGCTGCGCCCCCTTCACCCCTGCTTTGTGAGTGCGAACATAGCTTTCTACTCATTATTTGTGCATATTGCTATATGTTATTTTTAATATACGTTTGTAAGCAGTCTGACCGAAGCTTTGCTTCGGTGCACACTCGAACTAAACGAGTTCGTAATTTTTCGTCCGGGACTCTGAACCCCCAGTTCGCGCATAATTTGGTACGATAATTATATTTAGCAATAGCGCGAACAGTGATGTGGTTTCGCAAGCGAAACCACATCGGGGTTCCGAGTTATCAAACGGGGTGGCAAAGAAAAAGCACCGAAGCAAGGCTTCGGTGCTTTTTCTATGGCGCGCCGTGAGGGACTCGAACCCCCGGCCTTTTGGTTCGTAGCCAAACACTCTATCCGGCTGAGCTAACGGCGCATTTCGTTATATCTCGTATAACGCCTAAATATAATACCACAAATTTGATCGTTTGTCAAGCCTTTTTTGAAAAAATGTTTGGATTTTCAAAAAAATTAATATCTTATCTTAATTTTGATGTGTTTTTATTGAAAAAAGTACTCAAATATGATATAATGAATATAAAAAGAATAGATAAGGAAATATGCTATGGAAAATATTATTTATATTTTATTATTTCTTGTTGCATGTGTAATTGCTTTATGCATCATTGTACCGCCGTATTTGAAAAACAAAAAAGCCACAAACGGCATACGTAATACGGATACTTTGTCGCGATCATATTCATTCAAGGTCAATTATTCGAAGGAAGAATTTCTTCGAAAATTAGAATCGAATACAAAATTCGAGGATATGACCTCCGACTTTGACCGCAGTAAAATGATAATTGCCTTTTCCGACGGTGTTTCAATACTCTACTCCGTAAATGTCAAAGATCTTAAGGATCACTGCCTTGTTCGCCTTGAACAACAAACCTTAATTCACGGAAGAAGCTACATCCCTATGCATATAAACGATTATATGATAAATCAGATCGGAGCCGAGCCGGTCCCCTATGACGAAAAATAATACAGCCGCAGTTGGCGCAATTACGCGTACTTAACTCGCGCCCCGCGCGAGAGCACAAACAAAACCTCAGCCGCATCCGTTCCGGATGCGGCTGAAATTCTATTTAATACTGTCTTCCTCTTCTCATACCAACCGACTCAAAGAATACGGCGGCGAGGACAAATATGATCGAAAGGATTCCGAGAACCGAATTTGCGCCGTTGATCGCGCTCGATCCGTGCACCACGCAAAGCACCGAGGCACCAACACAGAAAAGCATCAGCACGCGGCGGGTGTTGAGGATGCCCGTCACGGTCAGGATGTAAACAATGGTGAAAACCGCGTAGATCGCGACGACCGCAACGGTCTGCCAAAGCTCGAGACCGACGGCGCGGAAAATTATATAAAGCGAACCGCCCACGATGGGGAAAACCGTGGGGATGAGGCTCTTTTTTCTCGAAAGAAGCATCGCGCCGAAAATGACGCAGCAAAGCGCGGGAACGATCAGCTCGAGCACAAGGTCAAAAAGCAAAAATTCCCCGCTGTAAGAGAGTATGAAACCGACCGTCCTTACAGCCGCCGCGGCAAAAAACAGGAGCGCCGCGAGGATGGCAAAGGGCGAATCGGGAGAGAGTGTACGTCTGTTATATGACATTTTTGTCTCCCGTATGACGAAATTTATAGGAAAGACGAAAAACCCCACATTTGGGGATATCGCGTCGAATTATCTACTATATATTGTACTATGTAGTTTGCCGTTTGTCAAGTGTTTTATGCAAATTTGTTTGATGAATTTCTAATATTTTTCAAAAATGCGCTGTGGAAAACCCCGCCGAGGAAGCCTCGGCGGGGTTGAGCTTATTTGTCGGAATTATTTCTTTCCGTTCTTGTTCGATCTGACGCTGATAACGACTGCAACGACGAGGATGCCGATGGCGACGATCATAAAGATCGCGCTGCCCGAAATGCCGCGCGATGCGCGCTGCGGGGTGGGGAAGACGTTCTCGATGTAGTCAACGCAGATGACGGTTCGGATGCCCGTCGCCTCGGTGAAGGACTCGAGCGCGGCGTTGACCGTCGAGGCTGTGAGCTGCGGCTCACCCGAGCCCGTCAGGTCAACGAGCTTCGATTCGCTCGGCTGCGCCGTCTTTGTCGGCGCAGTGTTGAAGGACGAGGAAAGTCCCTCCGAAACGATCACCTTTTCCATCTCTCCCATCAGCGACGCGAGATTGGCATCGAGCGAGTAGGCATAGTAATTCGCCACGTGCGAGCTCACAAGCTGACCGAGCGTGGTGTAATTGTTGCCGAAATGCTCGGAAACATCGTAGGCGATGTTGTCGCCGACCCACGCGATGAAGTAAATATCCTCGCATTCCTCTTCGACGAGGAAGTAGAGCAGAATGTTGTCCTCGTAGGTCGCGTCGTGGGCGAAAAACTGCGAATATTTCGCATCGGCGGCGCGCTGAAAAGCGGCTTCGTCGTAATTCTGACCGAAATTGTCGGGAGAAACCTCCACGTTGTTCGTGGGCAGGAGCATATAAATAAACGCAAAGGCAAAGAATATAACGAGGATCACGGGCGCCATCAGCGCGCCGAGGCATCCTCCTCCGCCACCGTAATAACGGCGCGGACCGAATCCCCAACCGAAATAGGGACCGTGATGATGATGGTGATGACGAGGCGGACCTCCGAAACCACCGGGACGCGGGCCTCCAAAGCCGCCTCCGGGACGCGAACCTCCGCCGAAGCCGCCTCCGCCAAAACCTCCGCCGCGTGAGCCGCCGCTAAAGCCGCCGCCTCCGCCTCTCGAACCTCCACCGGGACCGGGCATATCTTTTACCTCACTTTCAATAACATTTTATAATATAATTATACCACCGCGCATGGGCGTTGTCAATATTTTTCACCGCCCGCCCACCGAGAATGCATCAAAATTGCAAAAATCCCTTGACAAACCCCGCCGCGTATGATATAATATAGTGCTGATGAATTAAAAATTACAGTATTTTACTGAAATTCAACGAGATGTGGCTCAGTTTGGTAGAGCGCTACGTTCGGGACGTAGAAGTCGCAGGTTCGAATCCTGTCATCTCGACCATATCGAGTGTTCATAACTGATGTTAGGAACACTCGATATTTTTTGCCTGTGTTTACTTAATATTTGATTGATTTGAGCAGATTCGTCTGCACTTTTTTTGTTAAACTGCGCTTGGGAGGTATTCGATTGCTACTCCCTGCCGTGAGTCGAGCTTGTAGGTGTGCTTGGGTACGATGCTCGGCAGATCAATACAGCCGACAAAGCGGTAATGGATCACAAGCCGTTGCGTTCTGTTCTTGCCCGTTCCCTCAATCGGAAAAACCTCGATCTTATCGTTCAGTTCTTGAAGAACGATGGGCGTCAGCGTTTGCATCGTCATAAACTTACGGATTGCTCGGATGAAACTACCCGATGAGTTCTGTGCCGTGTCAAGGCGTTCAAGCTTGTTCTTAAGATCGAACATCTGCTTTTTGAGTTCTTCTTGTTCAACCTCGTATTTGTGAGATAGCCGCATAAACCAATCGTCCGTCACCTTACCGTTTACGTTATCCTCATACACTCTCCCATAGAGCCGGAGCAGTTCTTGACTTCGTGCCGTAGCCGCCGCCAAGGCACTCTCTGCCGCTTTTCTTTCAGCCATTGAGTCTTTGTTGCTCTTATGCTCCAAGAGCTCTGCAAAGGCGTCCTCGTCATGATCAAGGTAGGTTGCAAGCTTGAACAGTTCCATCTTAACCACTTGCTCCAAGGAATCCTCGCGCACATAATGCGTTGACTCACAGGTGCCGCGATTGCCTTTGTAGTTAGAACAACTGTAAAAGCGGATGCTCGGGTTTCGCTGATTGATGTTGAACCAAAGCTTGTGTCCGCA
>JAZQJB010000013.1:0-41185 GCA_045541375.1 Eubacteriales bacterium
CCGGGGTCTCGGGGTGGGTCAGTTCGGGGTCGGTGCCGGTGGTTTCGTCGCCGATGAAGAATGCGACGATGTCGGGCAGGTGGTTCGCAAGATAGGTTATTGCGGGGATGGCGGCGCTCAGAAGCAGCACGCAGGCTGCAAGCGCGAGGAACTGGCGCAGAGCCTTGCTGCGGCTCGGCTTGCCGTAAAACGCCTGACCCGTCGGGCGGGGCTTGATCTTCTCGGCGGCTTCCTCGATGAAGCGGACGTCGATGTATTCAAGTGCCTCGATCAGCCTTGCGGTTTTGTAATTTTTCTCCCGTTTCATACGATGATCCCCTCCTTTCCGAGCCTCTGCGCAAGACGCTGGCGTGTGCGCATCAAAAGCGACTTGACCTTGCTGACCGAGAAATCCATATCCTCGGCAACGTTGTTGACGCTCTCGCCGAAATAATAGCGAAGAACAAAGACCTGGCGCTCGTGCGCGGGAAGAGAAGCGAGAAAATCGTTGATGATCTCGCCCGCGCGCGAAGCCTCAAATTGCTCGGCGAGGTCCGCGGTGTCGGGAATGGTCTCAAGGAACTCGTCCCCCACCGTCAAAAAGCTCGCGCACCGCTTCCAGGTTCCCATTGCCCTCGTTTTGTTGTATGCAATATTGCGAACTATTCTTGAAATGTACGCTTTCAGACTTTCGGGACGCTCGGGCGGAATGGCGTTCCAGAGCGCAAGCAGCACGTCGTTGACGCACTCCTCGCGATCCTCGCGGATGGCAAGAATATTCGCCGCCACCGTGTGGCAAAAAGCCGAATATTTCTTCTCAATCTCGCCAAGCGCCGCCTCGTCGCGGCTGAAAAGCATCTCGATGATTCTTTCGTCTGTCATAAGTTCGCCTCCTTTCGTGAAGTCCCTTCACTTAACAAGTAACCCAAAAACGGGGATCGGTTGCAGGGTTTTGAAAAAAAGTTGAAAAATTTTTTGATCTACAAACATATTATCATAAAAGTTGTGATTTGTCAACGAAAAAACACGTAACTAAACATTCGAGGCTGAGCACATTTGTAATTAGCTCAGCCTCTTTGTATTAAGTTTGGTTAATTTGGAGGATAAATTTCCAACGGATAGAGATCGAGGGGTTCAAATTCAAGCTTTTCTGTTGATAGAAGTGCCTCGCGGGCTTTGTATTCTGCCTGCGTGACCTCTCTGCCTTCAACGTAATACTTTTGCGTGCCGTGGTCGTGAAGCAGAATAGTTACGCTCTTGGTCTCTGCTCCGTCAAAGGTTATCATCGAGGTGTATTCCTTAATTCCCGCATTTGCGTAGTAAGTATAGCTTCCGTCGCTGAAAAGCACGGGGATGGCGTTGTTCGGGTATTCTTTGCCGTAGACCTTTTCGCCAAATACACGGAGAATGACGGTGTTACCGCCGGTCAAAAGGATAACCTCTTTCTCTCCGTCCGAATCAAGATCGCATACGGAATAGGAGAAGGTCACGGTTGTCGCACCGAAATGGTCCGCCCAAAGGAAGATATCCTTGAAATACGCATCGTTCGTGCCCTCGTGATTGGTGAAAGTGAGAGTGCTTCTGTTCATAAGCGCATCCATTATCGCCGTGGGAATATCGGGATAGGAATAGTCCGGATGCGTGATATTGCCCGTAGCGCGGTCGATCAGGATCTCGGTTTCTATCGGATATCTGCCCGCATCGTTTTTGCGTGCAAGAATGACGGTAAAGCAGGGCTCTTCATGTGTGGGGTAACGCTTTATGCTGACAAAACAGCCGTCCGATATGATGTCTTTCCAGTATTCGCGCGCGATCTCGATGGCTTCATACTCATCGACCTCATCCGCGCGCACGGTGCCGTCCGAGCATTTCACCGTATTGAATGGCGCACCTTCCTTCCAATACTGCTTGAAAATCGCATTCCACTCGGCAACCGTGCCGCCAAAGGTGAAATCGGTGAGAGATACGCAATCCTTAAATTCACTGCCGTTGATCTCTCTCACGCTTGCGGGAAGCGTGATACTGCCGAGAGAGATGCAACCACTGAAGGTGCTGCCGAGAAGAGAAGTCAGCTTTTTGGGCAGAATAACGCTTTCAAGTGAGGAACAGCCGAAGAAGGTGCCGCAGAGCGAGGTCTGTGCCGCGGGGAGCTTTATGCTTTTAAGCGACGAGCAGTTTTGGAAAACGCTTCGACCGAGCGTTACCGTGTCGGGGAGATCTACCTTTTTCAGCCCGGTGCATCCGCTGAACGCACTGCTGTCGATCGTTTTGATCTTGCTGCCGAAAGTGATGCTTTCGAGCGATGTGCTGTTGGAAAACGCAAACTCGCCGACGCTTACAAGGCTCTCGGGAAGCGTTATCGATGAAAGTGCAGTGCAGACTGAAAACGCGCGGGGTTCAATGACCTCGACACCCTCGGGGACGGTCAGCGACGTAAGCGAAGTGCAGGATGCAAATGCCGATTCACCGATTATCTTCACGCCGTCGGGAATCACGCTTCCGTTGCAACCGTAAAGAAGCTTGCCCGTCTTTCGCTCAATGATGCAGTTGCCCTCGCTCATATAGACGGGATTTTCGGGATCGACCGTCAGCGAAAGGATCTTGTCGCACTGATAAAACAGCTCTTTTGGCAGATCGGTGACGGTTTTTGATATATGAATGCTTGTCAGATTCGGAGCGTTGTTTATAACGCGGTAGGCGATCGAGGTCACGGGAAGACCGTTGAATTCGGTCGCAACGACGATCTCACTGCCCGAAAATACGCCGATTCCCGCAAGGAACGCGCTTTTGCCGTCCTTTGCGATACGGTAAGTCAGACCGGGCGTGCCGTCAAAGCTGTCCTTCAACCGCGCGTCGCCGTCCGAGCAGATCACGCGCTCGATCGAGGAGCCCTTCATCCAGTGCGGTGAGGGAACGAGCTTTTCCCAATCGGCGATCTTGCCTGTGAAATTTATCGCAGTAAGCTTGGAGCAATCGGCAAACACCGCATCGCCGATCATTTCGATGCCTTTGGTCAAGGTTGCTTTCTCGAGGGATGAGCAGCCCGAAAATGCCGAGTTGCCGAAATATATGACCTTCGACGGAATTGTTACCGATTTTAGCGACGAGCAGTTCATAAAAGCGTTTTCCTCGATGCGTTCAAGCTCTTTGCCCAAAGTCAGAGAGGAAAGCTTGACGCAATCGCTGAAGGCGCGTGGCTCGATTATCATAATTCCGTTTGGAATCGCGATTTTTTCAAGCTTTTCGCAGTTTGCAAACGCCCAAGAGCCGATGATATCGAGCGTGCTCGGAAGCGTGACCTTTTTCAGATTTTTGCAGAGATAGAAAGCCTCGTCACTAATGATCGTCACGCCCTCGGGAATGACGACGGATTCGATAAAGTCGCAGCCCGAAAATGCGGATGCATCTATCCTCGTGACTGCCATGCCGCCGAAAGTGGGCGCGATCACGATGTTTTTGTCGGTGCAGTTACCGATACTGACGAGCATCGCGCCGTAGCCGTCGATCTTGTATTCAAGACCTGCGCTTCCGCCGTCCGCGGCGTCGGCGTAGAGCTTGACTTCGCCGTCCGAGCAATTGACTGAAACAAACGCCGCGTCATCGTTCCAACTTTCCTGCTTATAAACGGCATTCCATTCGGAAACCGTGCCGCCGAAATTCAGTTCTTTTAGCGCGGCGCAGTTTTTGAAGGTGAAAAAGCCCAAATGATTGAGGCTCGCGGGCAGATTGATGCTTTCAAGTGCGGTGCAACCCGCGAAGGTGTGACCGACGAAGCGCTCGAAGCTCTCGGGGAGGGTGACGCTTTTGAGCTTTTCGCACTCTGAGAAAGCCGCGCCGAGCTCCTTGACGCCCGCGGGGATCTCAATGCTCTCGATCGCGCAAGCCTTGAAGGCTTCGCTGTCGATCAGGGTAAGATCCTTTGAAAGAGTCACATCCTTCAGATTTTTGCAATCCGAAAATGCGGCGTTATAGATCTCGGTGACCGAGTCGGGGATGACTATCGAGGTGAGCGCGGTGCATCCCTTGAACGCCGACTGACGGATCGTTTTCAGCGTTTTCGGAAGCGTAATGCTTGCAAGATTCGTGCAACCCTCGAAAGCCGAGGTGTGAATATCTGTCACGCCCTCGGGGATATTGAGCGATTTAAGCGAAAGATTTCCCGAAAATGCGTGCGCACCGATGGATTTTATTCCGATTGCGAGATGTTGGGTCTTCCCGCCGGCGAGGATCAGCTTGCCTGTAGCTTTTTCTATCAGGCAGTTGTCGGCAACGTAATATTTGGCATTGCTCTCGGCAATCTCGATGAACTCGAGCGCGGAGCAGTTCATAAATCCGATGCTCAGGCTTCCCGTGACGTTTTCAAGCGACGCGGGAAGATGTATCTCACGCAGATCGGGACAGTTAAGGAACGCTTCGCTCTCGATATATGTCACGCCCTCGGGGATCGTGACGGAGGTCATATTTTTCACTTGATAAAACGCTCTGTCCCATATCTCGGTAACGGGTAAGCCGTTGTAAGTCGCGGGAATTATAACTTCGCTGTCTTCGCAAGTGCCGATTCCGACGACTACCGCGTAGTCGGCAAAAGTGCGGAATTCGAGACCGATACTGCCTATTGGGTCGATTTCGCCGTCCGTACAGCGAACCGAAAGAATGGTGGATTCATAATCCCATCCCATTTCCTTTTCGACAGAAACCCATTCCTCGCTCGTGCCGCCGAAATCAATGACGGTCAGCAGCCTGCACTGACTGAACGCCAGATTGCTGATCTTTTTCACACTTGCGGGAATTTTTACGGTTTCAAGAAGAGTGCATCCCACAAATGCCCCCGCGGCTATTTCGGTAACCGACTCGGGAATCTCAATTTTCGCAAGATCCTTGCAGGCTGACAGAACACCCGCCTCCAACCGCGTCAGTCCCTTTGGAAGGCTGATGCTCGTAAGCGAAACGCAGTAATCAAAAGCGAATTCACCGATAAAGGTTATACCATCGTGAAGAACGATGCTTTTCAGTCCTTTACAATTTGAAAAAGCACCTTCTTCGATCCGTTGTACGCTCTCGGGAACGGTTATACTTTTGATCTGCTGTTGATTATAAAACGCGCTTTTGCCGATTGCGGTTACCGGAAGACCGCCATAAAGCGATGCGACGGTAATATCGGCGTCGGTACAGCTTCCGATTCCCGAAAGATATGCGCTTTTTCCGTCTTCGGCGATTTCGTAAAGAAGTCCGCGGCTTCCGTTGTATTCGATGACAGGTTCAGAAGATATTTCTTCAGTCGTAGTTTCGGGCAAAACAGTTTCCGCCGGGGGAGCGGTAGTGTCCTCGCCGCCTTCACCGCGACAGCCTGTAAGCACAAGTGCCAGCGCGAGCAGCATAATTAAGGTAATGTTTATTTTTTTCATATACTTCTCCTTGAATGTAAGTCGAAAAAGCAGCAGCCTTCTTCTCACTACAATTATATAATATCGGCGCGTCCTTGTCAATAGTTTTTTGATTGAGGAAAATAAAGGAATAGTTTATTTGCAAAATTGTTGACAATGGCAACCATAAGTGATATAATTAAACTGATATAGTTTTGGAGGTTCTATTATAATGAAGAGAATTGCAGAAAGATTTGCCGAAAGATCATACGATTTCATCGTTGTCGGCGGCGGAATGTCGGGCGTTTGTGCAGCTATCGAAGCTGCGCGCTCGGGCGCGAAGACTGCGCTTGTTCACGCTCGTCCCGTCCTTGGCGGCAATGCATCGAGCGAGATCAGAGTGCATATTTCGGGTGCCGATCACGGTATGGAAAAGCCCGACTTTGCCGAAAGCGGTCTGCTTTATGAGCTGATGCTCGAAAACAAGGCGCGCAACGAGCATTTTTCCTACTCGATCTGGGATATGATCCTCTTTGAGGCGGCAAAAAATACCGAAAATCTTACTGTTTACTATAACACCGTACTTTACGATTGCGAGACCGAGGGCGACCGCATCACCGCCGCGCTCTGCGTTCAGGAGACGACCGAGATGCGCTACCGCCTGACCGCTCCGCTCTTTGCTGACTGCACCGGAAACGGCACGCTCGGATACTATGCGGGCGCCGAATACCGTCAGGGAAGTGAATCGAAGGCTGAAACCGGCGAGATCGACGCTCCCGAAGTCGGAAACAACGAGCGAATGGGCAACACCATCTATTTCCGCGCGAGAAATATGGGTCATCCCGTCAAGTTCACTCCCCCCGCGTTCGCAAAGAAATACACCGAGCACGATCTGCGCTTCCGTATGCATTGCGCTAACCACAAGGTCGACTACTCGGGCTGCAAGGACCCCGAAAAGAACGAGCAGTGCGGCGGCGTTTCGGCGCGCGGAGTTGATTACGGCTATTTCTGGATCGAGCTGATGGGCGACAAGGACGACATCATCACCGATTATGAAAACATCCGCGACGAGCTTGTTGCGTCGCTTTACGGTGTTTGGGATCACATCAAGAACGGCGGCAACCACGGCGCAGAGAATCACGAGCTCGAATGGGTTGGAATGCTCCCCGGCACGCGCGAATCGCGCCGCCTGATGGGCGATTACATCCTCAACGAGACCGATATTCTCGACAACCGCATCTTCGAGGACGCGGTTGCTTACGGCGGCTGGTGCGTTGACCTTCATTGCCCGCACGGTCTGCTTGATACCGACATAATGCCCTCGGGCGACTGCCGCTTCTATGACGGCGTTTATACGATCCCCTACCGTTCTTACTACTCGAAGAACATCTCCAACCTCTTCATGGCGGGACGTAATATCTCCGCGACCAAGCTCGGAATGTGCTCGACCCGTATCATCGGTTGCTGTGCTGTCGGCGGACAGGCTGTCGGCGCGGCTGCGGCGCTCTGCACGAAGTATGCTTGCGATCCCCGCGGACTCACTCCCCACGTTCCCGAGCTCCAGCAGCTCCTCCTCCGCCGCGACTGCTTCATTCCCGGCTTCAAGAATGAGGACATCCTCGATCTCGCGCGCACCGCGACCTTCACCGCATCGTCCGCAAAGGCAGGCTGTGAGCCCGCGAAAGTCATCGACGGCATCTCCCGCCGCCTCGGTGAGGACGCTCACGGCTGGGTCTCCGACGGAATCCGCGAGGGCGGAGAAGTGCTTACAATGGCGTTTGACTCGAAAAAGGCTATCTCCGAGCTTGCTCTGACCTTTGAGAGCGACTTCAACTACCCCATCCGTGTCACAATGGCACCCAAGCGTCAGGAACAGCAGCGTCCCGGCGTTCCTGCGGAGCTTGTCAAGGATTATGACATCATCTTCAAGAATGGCGGCGAGGTCGTCAAGACTATTGAAGTTCGCGACAACCATCAGCGTCATTGCGTTCATAAATTCGAGTCGACCGAGTGCGACAGCGTTGAATTCCGCATCTATTCGACTAACGGAAGCGAAAATGTGACCGTATTTGAAGTTCGAGCTTATTAATTAATCAGGAGGTTTATCCATGTCATTCAATTTTGATCCCGCAAAGGTTTGTGCTTGCGGAAAGACCCATACCACCGCCGTAGAACACGTCACCATCGAGGAAGGCGCCATCAACGCCATCCCCGGCTATGCCAAGGCATACGGCGCAAAAAAGGCATTCATCATCGGAGATATCAACACCTATCCCCTCGCAGGCGACAAGATCACCGCTATGCTCGAGGCGGAGGGCATCTGTTGCACCTCGTATGTCTTCAAGGAAAGACGCCTTGAGCCCGATGAAAAGGCTGTCGGCTCTCTCGTTCTGCACTATGACGCAAAGAGCGATATCATCATCTCGATCGGCTCGGGTGTTATCAATGATATCAGCAAGATCATCGCATATCAGACAAACACCCCCTACGTGATCGTTGCCTCTGCCGCATTTATGGACGGCTACGCTGCGGGCAGCTCCTCAATGGCTATCGACGGCGTAAAGGTGACCGTTCCCGCAAAGTCGCCCGACGTTATCATCGGCGATATCAATATTCTCAACGGCGCACCGATACATATGGCTAAGGCGGGACTCGGTGATATGCTTGCAAAATATGTCAGCATCTGCGAGTGGAGACTTTCTAATCTCATCAACGGCGAGTATTATTGCGAAGAAGTTGCTGAATTCACCCGTCAGTCGCTCCGCGCTTGTGTAAACGGCGCAAAGGGTCTTCTTGACCGCAACAGCGAGAGCATGAAGATGCTCTTTGAGGGACTTATCAACTGCGGCAAGGCTATGGACTATGCAGGCTGCTCGCGTCCCGGCGGCGGAGTCGAGCATTATTTCTCCCACATCTGGGATATGAGAGGTCTCGATTTCGGCACTCCCACATCCTCTCACGGTATGCAGGTAGCCCTCGGCACTCTCAACACCATCAAGTGCTATCAGGAGCTCAAAAATATCACCCCCAACCGCGAAAAGGCTCTCGCTTATGCGAAAAACTTCGATTTTGCTGATTGGAGCGAACAGCTTCGCACCTTCGTCGGCAAGGGCGCAGAGGCTATGATCGCGCTTGAGGCGAAGGAAAAGAAGTATGATCTTGACAAGCACGCGGCAAGACTCGAGGTCATTCTTGAAAAGTGGGATGACATTCTCCGCATCATCGACGAGGAGCTTCCCTCGGTAGAGGAATTTGAGGCGATCCTTGATTCCATCGAGGCACCGAAAACTCTCGAAGCGATCGGACTCGACTCCTCCACACTCGCAATGACCCTCAAGTCCACCAAGGACATCAGAGATAAGTACGTTCTTCCCAGACTCCTCTGGGATATCGGCGAGCTCGACGAGGTTTGCAATAAAGTATTTGGATAACATCCAATTGTAAAACTACGTTTTACAATTGAAGGCGCGCGCTTATCGCCGCCGCAAAAATCTTCGATTTTTACGGCTCCCCTCGGCGCGCGGGCTCGCCTTGCTCGCCTAAAAGGTGTTTTTTCGGCGGCAAAGCCACCGAAAAAACGGATTTTATTGAATTTTATGTGATTATTCGTTGGCAAAAGCAGCAGAGGCTGTCACATTTTCGTGACAGCCTCTGCTGCTTTTTAGCTATTTGCTCGCTTTTCTGTTCTTCATCATCCCGCGCAACCGGCGTTCGCATTTGGGGTTGCAACCGCAATTTGCGCAAAAATTGGGCATAAATCTTTCTTTTTTGCCGAAAGTATGCTATAATATAACCAACAACAAAAATGGAGTTACCGAAATGAAAAAAAGACCGAACATTCTATGGCTTTGCGCGGATCAGCAGAGATATGACACCATCCGCGCGCTTGGAAACGAATATATTGACACGCCGAATCTCGACAGGCTTTGCCGCGAGGGTGTGGCTTTTGATAAGGCTTACGTGCAAAATCCCGTCTGCACGCCGAGCAGATCGAGCTTTTTGACGGGCAAATATCCCTCGGCGATCAATGCCAACATCCTCGGCGGCGACAATCTGCCCGAGCATTGCACCCTTATCACCAAGGCACTCGCCGACTCGGGCTACCATTGCGGAAACATCGGCAAGCTCCACATCACCACCGCCTGGCGCGGCTACGAGGAACGCGGCGAGGACGGATACGAGACCTTCATTTACAGCCTCTCGGGCGGACATCAGATGGAATCGGGTGTCAACGAATACCGCGAGTGGCTGAAGTGCAAGGGGATCAACTTCCGCGACATTATGACCAACGACAGCGGCAGAAGCGACTATTTCTGGTACCGCGAGGACGCACCGATCGAGCTTCGTCAGACCGCTTGGATGGCACAAGAAGCCGAAAAGTTCATCCGCGAGCGCAGTCAGTCGGACGAGCCTTGGCTTCTGTCCGTCAACTGCTTCGACCCGCACCCGCCTTATGACGCGCCGACACATCTGATCGAAAAGTATCTCGCGCGAAACATCCCCGATCCAATCTTCAACGAATCCGATTACGCCCTCGGCGAGCAGCTCAAAGACGCATACCATCAGTCGAAGGGCGTCAACGCGCCCGATGACGTGATGCGCCGCAATAAGGCGTCCTATTACGGCACCTGCGAGATCGTTGACACGCATTACGGACGCATCATCGACGTCATCGACGAGCTCGGTCTGCGAGATGATACCGTCATCATCTTCTCCTCCGATCACGGCGAGATGCTCGGCGACCACGGCTTGACGCACAAGGGCTGTCGTTTTTATGACGGCGCGGTGCGCGTGCCGCTCATCTTCTCCTGCCCCGCGCGCTTTGCTTCGGGCAAGGTGGTGAGGGGAATTACCGAATATACCGACATCGCTCCCACGATCGCCGAGCTTTGCGGCATCGAATTCCCCGATACTCACGGTCATTCTCTCTGCGCCGCGCTATCCGAAGATGGCGGCGAGGGCATCGAGCGCGACTATGTCCGCACCGAGTATTATTGGTCCTGCCTCGGACCCGGCAGACCCGCCGCTTATGCCACAATGTTCCGCGACCGCCGCTATAAGCTTGTGGTCTACCACGGAATCGAAACCGGCGAGCTTTACGACATGGAAGCCGACCCCCGCGAGGAGCACAACCTCTGGTACGACCCCGCATACAACGAGCTTCGCTTCAATATGCTCAAAAAATCCTTCGACGTTGCCGCCGTCGTTCAAAGACCGGGACAAAACAGGATAGGAAGATATTAATACTAAAGGACTGCCCCGCGGGGCAGTCCTTGCTTTTTATTCAAATCTGATATAAAATTCCAGCGTTGCGATCTTTGAGCCTTGGCTGTTGAAATGCAGGTAATGATCGCCGCCGATGTGGAACATGGATTCGGATTCCATCGATGTTTTTACAGAAACTTTGCCGAGATATTCACCCGTTTTGATGTCGAAGATCTGGATGATATTGTCCCTCGCGCCGCTGTCGGGGCTGAGGGGGACGTAGGCGTATTTCGCGTCGGCATCCATACCCTGACCGATGTAGCCGGTAGTGTCCGCAAGCTTGGAGGAACGGATGGGGGCAAAGTCGCTGTCGGTTATAACAAGTCCGCTCGGCGAACCGTAAGCGAGGAATGCGTATTGCTCGGCGCCGTCTATGTATCCCACGCCCCAAGTGCCGTAAGCGGGCGTCTTCTGTTCGACGAGCTCAAGCGTTTCGGGGTCGATTATTGAGATCAGGTTATTCAACATATTGACAACGACAAGCCGCTTCTTTATGGGGTCGTAGGTCATATCGTTGGCGTGGTCGAGGGGCATTTCTTTGCTTTCAAGAACGATCTGCAGCGTTTCCATGTCGATCTTGACAACGCGGTCGGTCTCAACGTTATCTTCCTTTTTCTTCATAACGACGTAAGCGTATTTGCCATCGGTTGCGGCACCCTGTGCGGTGCTGAAGCCGTCTTTACCGCGGTAATTGAAGACCACCTCAAAATCCGCGCAAAGCTCTTTGCCCTCGCGCAGAGCCTGACCGATGTCAAAATCGCTCGCTTTGAATTCCTCTTTGATCTCGAGTCCGATCGGGAAAGCTGTACGTCCGTCCTTTGTGTATTCGGGAATGAGTCGGTCGAAGAAGCAGTAAAGCGCCTCGTTGCAAGCGGCGGGCGAGGTTCCCACGATGACGATCTTGCAATCGGTCACGCGGATCATATATCCCTCAACGTCAAGGTCGGCGATCGCCTGCTTCGATTCCTCGCGATTGGTTTCAAAAAGAAGCAGTTCGGGAACGTTTTCGGGCATCGGCTCGCGGGGGTTGAGCCAATCATCGGTTATTTTAATATCCGGGCATAATTGGCTTTTGAGCTTCTTGTTTACCACCGCGGCGGTATCAAGGTAATAACCCTGCGCGGTTTCGGAACGGATCACTGTAAAAGCGGTCTTTCCGTTCTCAATGAAGACAAGCTCGGTCGGTGCGGCGGGCTCGGTGAGCTCTGCTGTTCCTTCAGCCGCTGTGGTTTCGGCGGGAGTATTGGAAGTTCCGCAAGAGGCAAATGCCAACAAGAGCATTGCCGCCGCTAATAGAATAATTATCTTTTTCATTCAAATACCTCAAGGATGAAGATACGTTATCTTACCGTGATGTGATGACTCAGTTCTGCAAACTGATCGATGCAGGAGCGCTGATAGGGGGTGTAGTTCTTCTCGTCGGCGCTTCGGGCGAAGGTGTCCATTCGGATGCCGCGGTATCTTGTGAGATAATCCTTCGCGCAGCAAGGGTAGGTCAGTGCCTCGACGGTCGCGGCAAGACCGAGATAGTCCTGAAGAAGGGAAGCCTCGCGGCTCTCAAAGTCGGAATTCCAGAGCCTGACGTAAAGCTCGGGGTGCATATTTGCCATAACTCCGCAGTAGCCCGAGCAACCGTTTTTGAGAGTGGAGAGCAGCGTTTGCGCGTTGGCGTTGAAGATCTCAAGGCAACTGCCGCGGCAGACTTCAAGTCGATGTGCGATCAGATCGGCGTCACAGCAGGTGTCCTTGATGAAGTAGAAGCGTCCCGTTCCGATGCAGAAGCGCAGCATCGCGTCGGTCAGCAGGCGTTTATAAGGCTTCGGGCATTCATAGATGCCGAGCGGCATCTCGGGCGGAAGCTTTGAGAGGAGCTTTTCTGCATCCGCGATCCAAGCCTCGTCCGAGGTGTCCGCGATGTCGAGTCGGTTCGAGATGAGAATGAGCGCGTCGGGACCCTCGGCGGCAATTCGGCAAAGCTCATCCGCCTGATCGTCGAGGCTGTCGGAAACGTGCCCCGAGGCAACGATCATAAGGGGCTCGCGGCTTTTGTCGCTTTTTGCAAGCGCTTTGGCTTCGTCAACCACAAGTCGGACGAGCAGAACGCGCTCCTCTATGCTCAAAAAAGCGATCTCGCTCGATTGGCAGGCGGCAAAAATGCCGTGGCATCCGCTTTTCCAATAGAATCTGACGAGCTCGCGCACCGCGCCCTCGTCGATCTTCCCCTCGCGGTAGGGGGTTATCATAGTCGGGTAGACGCCTTTGGTTACTTGGAATTTCTTCATTTATCTATCCTCATTGTTTTCTGATCTTGACAACGGTCTTGCGGCATTTTATTTGGTCACCGATAGCAACCCCGGGGCGGTGCCATTCGCCGGGCAGGAGAAGCAAAAAGTCGCCGGCGCGAAGCGTGATAGTTGAGTAATCTTTATCAAACGTCGCAAATTCAATGTCTTTTTCTTCCGAATAATCGCTTTTGGGGCACTTTGCGGGTATAATGACGTCTATCTGTTCCTCACCCGCAATCATCATCTGAATGTCTATGTAGGCGTGGTGGTTCTCAAAGGACTTGCTTTCTCTTGCATCGGGGATATATTCTGAGGAGGATGCAAAAAGCAGGCTGCCGTCGATTACGGTCTTGCCGAGAATAAACTCACCGTCCGCAACTCTTTTGGCTTCATTCAGCGCGTGCTCGATGGACGGGAGCTTTTCGCCCCAGATGGGTAGATGTGCTATTTTACCGTAGATCATTTCTGTACCTCTCTGAAATTTTTGATTCGGTGGAAGGTGGTGAGGTTCGAGTTGTGAAAGCTGTTTGCGCCGCCGAATGCGGTGCGGCAGAGGTAAAGAATATCCTCGCCATCGATAAAGAAATCGACGTATTGGAATCCCACCTGCTTCGGGTCGTCATAGCGGCGGTCGATCAGGTGGCGGCAGAGCGACCACTTTCGCAGATCGGGTGAGCTTATGAGCGAGAGCAGATTGCGCCGCGTGGGCGGTTCGTCGAGCGCGTAGCTGACGATGGAGTAATATTGCTTCGTGACGTCATCGAAGACGACGTTGAATTTCGATGCCGTCGCGGGGAAGTCGATGACGGAGTTGAGAGTGAGTTCTTTTTCGGGATTTTCGGGGTCATAGTCAAGAATGAGGGCGGTTTTGTCCGCAAATCGGAGAAAATCAACCACCCCACCATCGGGCGTTTCGATAACGTTGCCCTCGATTCCGCCCCAGATCTTTTCGGGGAGAGGGCAGACGTGCTCGCGCGCGTCGAAAAGCTCGGTGCAGACCCAATTTTCCGCCGCGAGAAGGTCGCTTTCGGCGGGTGCGGAAAGCACGGCATCACAAAATACCTTTTCCGACCAAGCGCCGTACTGAATATCCGTCATCACTCTGCCGTCCTTGATAAGCACGGGCATTGGCGCGCGGTGCCAGCCCACTTCTTTTGCGTGGCAAGCGCCTCGAAGAAGGAGGGTGGGCTTTGTCCAGGTCTTTCCGCTGTCATCCGAGCGGCCGATGAGAACGTCGCCGTATTCGGTCGAGCAACCGAGCATATAGAGCGCGCCGCCGCAGAGGAACATTTTGCCCCAAAAGCAGGGAAAAAGCTCCGAGTGGTGCTCCCAGGTCGCGCCGTCGTCGTGAGAAATATAGATGAGGGTGAGGTTTTGCGGCGCGCCGCCCGCGTAAAGGTCCATCGAGGCAAGAAGATCGCCGTTCTCAAGGCGAATGAGCGAGGGCGAGCAGAGATAACGTCCCGAAAAGGCATATTCGGTGTCATCGGGATGAAGATAGTTCACCACCGCCCCGGGTGCGTCGATCGTGCGGACGAGTCGCTCGGTCGAGGATACGCCATCCCCGCGCTCAACGCGGAAGGCGTAATCGCAGCCCTCTTTCAGTCCCGTCAGCTTGCCCGAGGTAGAGTCGAGATCGAGATGATGCGCTTCGTCCGAGTCGCGCTCTCTCCAGATAAGGCGGTAAGAGGCGCTTTTTACGCAATCGGAAATATCAAATTCAAAGCCGTCGGCGCGGGGCGCGATGCGGCAAATATAGGGTGCCTTTGCGCGCGATTTTTCGTGCAGCGGCAAGTAGTGCGGGTAGCTCCAACTTTCGGTGGCTCTCATTTCTTCGTCCTCTTTTCGGATTCTGTTGTATTAATTATAACATAACTGCATTCAAATATCAAGAGAAATATCGCCCGAGAAAAATAATAAGCCTAATTTTTGCATTACTATTGAAATTTTCAACGATTTAGTATATAATTAATGTAATAAATCAAAAAGGAGCAAACTCCATGACTATTTTAAATGAAATTTCCGAAAACCTTCAGAGAGGTAAGGCAAAGATCGTAAAGGAGCTCGTCGCTCAGGCAGTTGAGGAGGGCATCAGCCCCGAGCTCATCCTCAATGAGGGACTTCTCGCGGGTATGAATATCGTTGGTGAAAAGTTCAAGAACAATGAGATCTACGTTCCCGAGGTTCTCGTTGCGGCTCGCGCGATGAATATGGGCACCCAGATCCTCAAGCCCCTTCTTGCCGCAAACGGAGTTACCGCAAACGGCAAGGTATGCATCGGCACCGTTCAGGGCGACCTTCACGACATCGGAAAGAATCTTGTAAAGATGATGATGGAGGGCAAGGGCCTTGAGGTTGTTGACCTCGGTACCGACGTTTCTCCCGAGACCTTCGTGCAGACCGCTATCGAGCAGAATTGCCGGGTCATCTGCTGCTCGGCGCTTCTCACCACCACTATGAGCGTGATGGAGGAGGTCGTAAAGAAGGCTGAGGAGGCGGGCATCCGCGACAAGGTCAAGATCATGATCGGCGGCGCGCCCGTAAGCGAGGATTACTGCAAGAAGATCGGCGCAGACTGCTACACCGTTGATGCCGCAAGCGCTGCGGACGCGGCTGTTGAATTCTGCAAATAAACCCATCTGAAGCTATGACCGAAAAAGACAGATCTGTCGTCAGGGAGCTTGCAAAGCGATATATGGAGCTGGTCTGCACCGAAAAGCAGGAGAAAATGGTTCGCCGTTTCCGCGACACCAATGACCTGAAGCCCGGAAGACCGCCGGTTATCCTTGACGAGATCCCGTGGTATCAGATGAACGCGGGAGGCGAGCTCACCTGCATCTGCGAGGACAAGGGCGCGCGAAACACCGAGCTCTATTTCAGAAAAGCCATCTATTATATGGAGCATTTCAAGGCGGATAATCTTTATGAGCCCGTCTTTCGCGTCAAGCGCGCGGTTGAAACGACGGGGATCGGACTTGAGCCCGTCACCGCGGATATGAAGCGCACCGACGAGATCAACAACATCGTCTCCCGCGAGTTCGAGGATATCCTCGAGGACGAGTCCGCTCTTGAGCGGCTCCACGACCCCGTTCTCACGCTCCGCCCCGACAAGGACGCCGAGCGAATGGCGTTTTATACCGACCTGCTTGGCGACACAATTCCCGTCAAGCTTTATGGCTATGCTTATTTGTACTTCGCCCCGTGGGATAAGATCACCCGCCTGCGCGGAGTTGAGCCGATCCTGATGGATATGTACGACCGCCCCGAATACCTGCACGAGATCATCAAAAAATATGTTTCCGCCGCGCACGCTGAGCTCGATTTTGTGGAAAAGAATCTCGATGTCTGCCCCAACCCGTCGCTTCATTGCACACCGGGCGCAGTATCGGGTCTGGATGACAAGGGCTTGGGGGCAACCTGGTGCCGCAGTATGGCGCAGACTTTTGGCGTCATCTCGCCCGCAATGTTCGAGGAATTTGAGATCGATTATCTGCTTTCGGTCGCAAAGAGATTCAAATATACTTATTACGGCTGCTGCGAGCCGCTTGACGATAAGATCGGCGTGCTCAAAAAGATACCCAATCTGCGAAAGATCGGCTGCTCGCCCTGGGCCAACGTCGAAAAATGCGCCGAGCAGATCGGCGGCGACTACGTGCTTTCAAGAAAGCCGAACCCCGCGCACGTGGCTATCAGCACCGACCCCGACGTCATAAGACGCGAGGTTGAGGAAACCGTCAAGGCTTGCATTAAATACGGATGCCCTTATGACTATGTGCTCAAGGACATCAGCACGGTTTCGGGCAGACCCGAAAACCTGATCGTATGGGCGCAAACGGTCAGCGACGTGCTCGACAAATACTACGATCCGAGGTAAACGGCATGACAACACGCGAACGTTGTATGAATATCCTTCATTATAAGGATACCGACCGCATTCCCGCCGTGCATTTCGGCTATTGGGGAGAACTGCTCGTCGAATGGGCAGAGCAGGGACATATTTCTATGGAAATGGCAAAGGGTGCCGTCCACGATGGCTCTCCGGTACAGGCAGAGCTTGACAAGATCATCGGCTGGGATTGCACCTGGCATAATTGCGTGTACCCAAAATTGGGACTTTATCCCGCTTTTAAAAGAGAGGTCATCGAGACCCTTCCCGACGGCTCTCAAAGAGTGCTCACCAACAAGGGCGTGATTGAAAAATTCAAGCCCGGAATCGTTTCGATCCCCTCCGAGGACGATTATCTTCTCAAGGACAGAAAAGCCTTCGAGGAGTTCTTCCTGCCGAAAATGCAGTATTCGGAGGATCGCGCAAAGAGCGAGGATCTTATCAGACAGTATAACGGAAAACTCGAGTACGATGCCCCGATAGGACTCAGAGTCGGAAGCGTTCTCGGTGATATCCGCGATATTACGACCGTTATGGGTATGAGCTACCTTATGTACGATGAGGATGAAGAGCTTTTTGCTGATATCGTGGACGCCTATGCAGAAATGCAGTATAAATGCGTTGAAACGGCGCTCAAAACAGGGTTGAAATTCGATTTCGCTCACTATTGGGAAGATATCTGCTTCAAGAGCGGCCCGCTTCTCTCGCCCGAGGTGTTCGACGAGCTCTGCCGTAAGCACTACAAAAAGCGCAACGACCTGCTTCATGAGTACGGAATCGACATCATCTCCCTCGACTGCGACGGCGTGACAGAAAAACTCATCCCCACTTGGCTTGAAACGGGCGTAAACGTACTGTTCCCGATCGAGGTCGGTGTGTGGGGCGATCAGTTCGAGCCCGCGCGCAAGAAATACGGCAAGGAGATCCTCGGCGTCGGCGGTATGGACAAGACCGCGTTCCGCAAGGACAAGGCGGCAGTAGATACCGAACTCGAGCGACTCAAGCGCCTCTTCGACCTCGGCGGCTTCATTCCTTGCCCCGACCACAGACTTATGCCCGGCTCGAAATTCGAGCTCGTGCAGTATTATGCCGAAGAAATCAAGAAGATAAGAGTGTAAAATGAAAAATTGGATCGAAGGACTCAAGTCCCAACAGTGTAAAAAACCGATGCCCCTGCTCTCGTTCCCCTCGGTCAGCCTTCTCGGCGTCAGCGTCCGCGAGCTGATCTCGTCAAGCGAGCTCCAGGCGCGCGGAATGCAGGCGGTGGCAGAGGCGGGCGATGCATCCGCATCGGTCAGCTTTATGGATCTCTCGCTCGAGGCGGAAGCCTTTGGCGCAACCGTCAGCTTCTCGGAGGACGAGGTGCCCACCGTCAAGGGCAGACTCGTCACCGATGAGGATGAGGCACAGGCTCTCGCCGTTCCCGCCGTTGGAAGCGGCAGAACGGGTATTTATATCGAAGCTGTCAAAAAAGCCGTCGAAAAAATCACCGACCGCCCCGTTTTCGCGGGCATGATCGGCCCCTTTTCGCTCGCGGCAAGACTTCTCGACGTCACCGAGATCATGATGGATTGCTATGACGATCCCGACATGGTCCACGTCGTGCTCGAAAAGTCAACGGCGTTCCTCATCGAGTATGCAAAGGCGTATAAGGCGGCGGGCGCTTCGGGAATCGTGATGGCGGAGCCGGTTTCGGGTCTGCTTTCGCCGACGCTCGAGGAGGAATTTTCCTCACCCTACGTCAAAAAGATCGTCGATGCGGTTCAGGACGATAATTTTCTCGTCATCTACCACAACTGCGGCGACAACGTGCCGCGAATGCTCGATTCGATCCTTTCCACGGGCGCGGCGGCATACCATTTCGGCAACGCTGTTGATATGGAAGAGGATATTATCAAAAAGGTTCCCGCCGATACGCTTGTTATGGGCAACATCGACCCCGCGGGCATTCTTCGTATGGGAACTCCCGAAAAGGTTCGCGAGGCGACGCTCGCTCTGCTCGAAAAATGCTCGAAATACCCCAATTTCCTGCTTTCCTCGGGTTGTGACATCCCGCCCATGACCCCTTGGGAGAACATAAAGGCATTTTTTGCCGCTTTTGATGAATATTATGGAAAAGTTTGATAAGCTGATCGCCGAAGCTCTTGCTCTCGGCGCATATAAAGCGAATATTATCACCACGGATAAGATCGAGCTCGACCGCGTTTTCCGCGACATCTGCGCCTCAAACGGTTGCGGCGTTTACGGAAAATGCTATATGTGCCCGCCCGACGTCGGAGATATTGACGCGCTGATGGCGGAGGTTCGTGAATACGACTACGCGCTCGTGTACCAAACCGTGTCCGAGCTTGAGGATAGCTTCGATTTCGAGGGAATGGTCGCCGCGAAAAAGGCGTTTTATCCCGTTTCCCAAAAGCTCCGCTCGGTTTTCCGCGATGCGGGGATCGAAAAGGTGCTCCATCTCGGTGCGGGCGGTTGCGGAGTTTGCAAGGTCTGCGCCAAGCGCACCGATGAGCCCTGCCGACATCCCGATCTTGCAATGGCTTCGCTTGAGGCGTATGGCTTCAACGTGTCGCGCCTCGCCGCGGCGGCTGACATGAAATACATCAACGGGCAGAACACCGTCACCTATTTCGGCGCGGTGCTTTTCAAAGAAAATGAATGAATTAATTAATGTCACAGTAAACGGCGAGCCGCGCTCCGCGCGCATGGGCTCGCCTCTTTCAGAAATAATTTCGGGCGAAAAGCCCTGCGGCGGTCACGGCAAGTGCGGAAAATGCAAGGTCTTTGCAAGCGGCAAACTCTCCCCGCCGAGCGAAGCGGAGCGCGAGCTTTTGTCGGGCAAAGAGCTCGCCGACGGCATTCGCCTTTCCTGCTGTACCTTCGCCGAGGGCGACTGCGAGGTCAAAAGCCTCGAGTTGGCAGTAGAAGTGCAGATCGTCACGGGCGGCAAGCAGGTCGGCTTTGAGCTTGATCCGACATTTGAATGCTGCGGCGCGGCGGTCGATATCGGCACCACCACTCTTGCGGCGCGCCTGTATGATGCAAAAGGCAACCTCCTTGCCGAGACCTCGCGGCTCAATCCGCAGTCGGGATTCGGCGCGGACGTTATCTCAAGGATCGAAGCCGCTCTCGGCGGTAACGCGCAGGCTTTGGCAGATTCGATCCGCGGGGCACTGCGCGATATCCTCGCAGAGCTTGCATCGAGCGCAAAAGTTGATGCACAAAAAATTGAATCGGTCGTCATAACGGGCAACACAGTTATGCTCTCGCTTCTGACCCTCGAGGACACAGAGCCTTTTTCCCACGCGCCGTTCGAGGCAAAACGCCTTTTCGGCGAGGTGATAAAGGCGAGCGAGCTTGATCTGTCCGTCCTTTCACCCGAAGCAAAAATCTATCTCCCACCCTGCATCTCGGCATTTGTCGGCGCCGATGCCGTTTGCGCTCTGCTGGCAACCGGACTTTGTGAGCGCGATGCCGCAATGCTCGTCGACATCGGAACGAACGGCGAAATGGCAGTGTGCCACGAAAACCGCCTCACCGTCTGCTCGACAGCCGCCGGCCCCGCCTTTGAGGGCGTTGGCATCTCGATGGGTATGCGCGGCGCAGAGGGTGCGATCGACAAGGTGAGTCTGCTCAACGGCGCGCCGTATACACACGTCATTGGCGGCGGAAAGGCGGTCGGCATCTGCGGAAGCGGACTTGTTGATGCCGCGGCGTGTCTGCTTGATTGCGAGATCATGGACGAAACCGGCGCTCTGGAGGAAGACCCCTTCATCCTTGGCGAAGTTTCGCTCACGTCGCGTGATATCCGAATGCTCCAGCTTGCCAAAAGCGCGATATGTGCGGGACTTTTGACCCTGCTTGAAAGCGCCGGGCTCGATCCCGAGGATGTTGCAATACTTTATATCGCCGGCGGCTTCGGCAATTATCTGAATAAAAAAAGTGCCGCAAGGATAGGCCTTCTCCCGCACGCTCTTGCGGAAAACTCGGAAACAGTCGGCAACGCCGCTCTCGAAGGCGCCTCGATGCTGCTTCTTGCTTCGGAAATGCGAAAGAGGGCGAGCGCATTGGCAAGTAATGCCAAGACCCTCGAACTTTCAACAAACGCCTCTTTTTCCGAGCACTTTATGATGGGTATGATGTTTGAATAAAAAAGGAAGTGATCGTATGGCAATGACCGAATGGCAGATCCGCAGAACGAATATCGGGCAGAACAGCATCCGTGTCGTTCTTTGCGACGATGACGCGGATTTTTTGAATATTTTCCGCGCCGAGATCATAGAAGCTTTTGAAAAATTGAATCTGAAATCGGAGATGTTCACCTTCAACAGCGCCGACTATATCCCCGAAAGTATATTTGCCTCCTGCGATATGGCTTTCCTTGACATCGACTTTGAGGGCGAGGATTACAACGGCATCGACATCGCGCGCCGTTTGCGTGGGGTAAACAAAAAAGCAATGCTGTTCTTCGTGACAAATTTTATCGACTATGCCCCCGCGGGTTACGAGGTCCAGGCGTTCCGCTACATCCTCAAGCGGAGCAGAAACAACGTGCTTGAGCGTTATATCCTGCAGGCGGCCGAGCAAATGGCAGAAGATCGCGAATTTTTCAGTATGTCCGACGGCGATTCCGTCATCGAGTTCCCGCTTGACGACGTTTCGTATATGGAAGTGTACGATCACGAGGTCCTTGTTCACAGAAAAGAAGGAACGCATTCTCTCAACGCCTCGCTTTCGAGCCTTGCGGATCAGCTTGAAAAATGCGGATTTTTGCGGATCCACAACAGTTACCTTGTGAATATGCGCTATATCGGAAAATACCGCAGCCGCGAGTGCATCCTGCTCGACGGCACGGTTCTGCCCGCAAGCGAACGCAGCTATTCCGCGCAAAAGCAAAAATATATGCTGTGGAAGGGATTCAGATAATGAACTTTCTTTTTATTCCCTTGTTTTCGGCTCTGCATATATGCTTTCTTCATTTGCTTTTCAGGCGTCTGCTTGAGCCGCGGTTTCACGGGATCGAATATTTCAGCCTGCTTGTGTTTGCCTGGCTGATAACTTCTGTTTTCGGGTTCTTTGATTTCCCCGGGCTTTATAATTATTTCGTGTTTCTTTTAATGGCGACCCTACTTCTGCTTTTCGCATACGGCGAAAACGGCTCGCACGGGTTTGGGCTGCTGACCGTTGCACTGGGCGTGCCGTTTATAACCGACAAAGCGTTTTCGATCTTTGCCGCAGACTATGAGGGTATGGCATATTACCTCATCCTCGCGGCGGGGAAAGCACTGCCCTGCGCGTTGGTTCTGGTCCTGAGCGCGACCGAGTTCATCGGTCGCAACCGCACGGAAGCCGACATCGATGCGCTCCTTCTCAAGCAGCACATGGAGCTGCAAAAGGAAAGCATGAACGCGCTCGAGCAGAACTACCGCCTGCAAAGAAAGAGCACGCACGAGTTCGAGCACCATCTGCAGGTGCTTGGCGACCTGCTGATGCACAACGAAACCGAGGCGGCTTGCGATTATCTCGATAAGCTCAAAAAGAACCGCTCGATGCACATAATGGGCGTCAACTCGCGCCATCCCGTGGTGGACGTCATACTGAACCAAAAGTATCAGCTTGCGCAAGAAAGCGAGATACTTGTGCAGGTTCAGGTGAACGATCTTTCGGGCATCGATATCCCGTCGGATTCGCTTGTCGTGGTGCTGACCAACCTTTGGGACAACGCCATCGAGGCTTGCCGCCGCGTCGACGGCTACCGCGAGATCATTTGCAGCATCCTTGATGATGAAGGTCTCTATATCTCGATCCGCAACACCTCAAATCCCGTGCGGATCGAAAACGGCAGGATCGCCACCTCGAAGACCGATCCCCTCAGCCACGGATTTGGACTGATGAGCGTCTGCAACACCCTCGATAACCTCGGCGCCGAGTATTCCTACAACTACGACGAAGGCTGGTTCAGCTTCGTTGCGGAAATTGAAAAATAACCATAAAACTAACAAGGGGCTGGCTCGTTAAGATATATTTTGCAAAGAGTAATATATACAATATCATTAATTAATCCCTTGGTGAAATTTGCAATAAAATGAAGTTGCGCGCTCTCCTTTCACCGCTTCCGCGGTCCCCCTTCCTCCCGGAGGAAGGCTGATTGGGTAGTGCAAGTTCCTTCGGATATTCAGCGAATATCGTATTAACTAAAACCTTAAACAGCAAAAAGGAATATTTTATTGAAAAAGCTTGCAAGAACTCTATTACGAGTGCAAATTGATTCAAATAAAATATTCCTTTTTTGTATGCAAAATTATAAATTTGAGCAGAATCCGCTGCACGATCAATGTAGCTTGCACGCACCATTTAGCCTTCCTCCGGGAGGAAGGGGGACCGCGGAAGCGGTGAAAGGAGCCCGCGCAACTATCGGTTAACGCAAATATTGTCTATGTTAAATGAGCCAGCCCCTTTTTATTAGCTTGATAAATTATTCAGTACATATTGGCGCATATTTTTCTTGGATCTACAGAACGCGAATCTCCACTTATTACCAATTTTTTTGCTCAAAAATCCGCATTTGAGGCAAAAATGCCCGCATCTACGCTAAAAATGCCGTAGTTACGGAAAAATATTGAAAAATGAATTTTTTTATGATACAATTTAATCGGTATAAAAGACCCCAAATTACATATACGAAAGGAAATAAAAGATGATCATTAAAACTATGAAGAGCCTGAAACGCGCGCCCGTTCGTGCCGTTGCGGTGTTGTTATTTGCCGCAGTAATTACTATGATCATTTGCGCTTTGCAAGCGTCGAATGAAGCAGAATTGAGGAATTATGAAGAGGCTTATCAAGCGGTTCCGGTTACCGTGACGGTCACCGATCCTATGGGAAACAATACTGACCCTTCTTCGATCAAACCTTGGGTGTTGGATTTGCTTACAGGTGAAAGCACTGTGGAATTAATTGATACATCTGCCGCAAAAGATTTTGAGGAATCTATCAACTTAAAAGACAAGGTTGACCCCGTAGAGGTCTCTTTGGCAGAATACCTGAAAGATGTTCAAATCAAGATGTCGCATTTTGTATCGAGAATTAATGGTAATGAATACAATCAGGGCGAAAAAAACTATTTAATTGGAATGACATCTCTTTCGTGTGACAAACAGCTCCTTCCGGAATACGGATGCGAGATTACTTGGTATGAGGGATATGATGAAAGCATCTTTGCTGGTGACGATCCAGTTTGCATTGTTCCCGAGGCTATGGCAAAACCGAGGTATTATAACAACGGCAAGGGCGAGGCTCCTTTGTATTTCCGCACAAGCGTGGTGAATTTTGTTAAAGATGAGGACGGCTTCTTGATGCCTGTACCCCAAACAAGCGAATACAGCTGTACGCTTAAGATCGTAGGAACTTATACCGCAGGAGACGAGAAAAGCATTTATTGCCCATATCCGATCGTTGAACAGGTACATGGAGAGCTTGAAGCTGAACGTTTCTTTGATTCGATAAGTGCAACGATAACAGATAACAGACGCCTTGAAGAATTCCGCGAGGAAATGAGCCTTTGCTTTACAGAGCCGTCATCCATTGACGAACAGCTCCATTGGGGCAGTTATGTGATAAATCGCTCGAACGAATATTATAATAAATATTTTGATTATGCCATAGATATTGCCGATGAAAACCTGTTCGACCTTTCCGCCATTCTTGAAGACAGCATCAAATTCAACCGCACCGTCACGGTGTTTGTCGTAATTCTTTCTGTCATTTCGGGCTTCCTCGTTGGTTTCCTTATGGTACGCCGTCGTAAGAGAGATATTATGCTGATGCGAACGGTCGGCGAATCGAACGCGAGAGTATACGTCGGTTTTGCGCTCGAGCAGATGATCTGTATCATCCTCGGCATAGCCGTAGGCGGCGTGTATTATAAGTGGAATCCAATGGATAAGCTTGCAATATTCGCCATCGCTTACTTCGTCGCTCTTAGCTTCGCACTTGTGATCTTTATGAGCAAAAAGCTTATAAGAAACGTCAAGGAGGATGAATGATAAAATATGTTATCACTTAAAACCACTTTCCGCCGCCCGATAGTATCGTTGCTCGGCATCCTGCTCGTCGTTTCGATGACGGCATTTCTGAGCGTCGGCATCGGTCAGGCGTATGCCGCAAATAACACTCTTGCGACCATTGAAGACAAATTCACCACGGTCGCGCTGATGACGGAAAAGTTCCGCAATCAGTCAAACGTCACCCTGCAGTTCGGCGACGTAACCAAAACACAAGTGACAAGGCAGTTTCCCGAAAAAGTAATCGACTTTCTCGAGGAATTGCCCTCAAAATACCCCGATATGGTAAAAGAGGTCTCCTCCCCCGGTTTGGCGTCGGCTTATATCCCCTCACTTACTGTTGACTTCTTCACCGACCATTCCTATGAAAACTCTGTGGAAAAGATAAACTATACCGCCCCTTGGGCGCGTCCCTCCGGCACACCTTATTGCTGCGCGATGTTCGAGATCGAGTTGACCGAGATCGGCGAGCCCTTCTCGGAAGAGAGCTATATGGAGATCACCGCAGATCAGACAAAGGCTGTGTTTGAAACCGAGTACAGATCTCAGCTCAAGGGCAAGATCACTTCCGTCATCGCGCTTCACGAAGGTTTTGATGACCCGACGGGGCGTGAGCTGCAAGTTAATCTGCACATCAAAAATTTCGAAGCGTTCGAAGCCCTCGGTCTGAAGGTGGGCGAAAAATATATCGTCTATTCGTATTATTACGTAGACCGCGTGTGGAAATACGGCAACGATTACGTCGGCTGCCTTGTGGGCGATGAGATCGTCTATGACGAAAATATGTATTATATCAGCCGCGACGGCACAAAAATACCCGCCAATATCACCGAAAAGACCTATATCGACGAAAACGGCGAGACCGTGACCTGCACGCCCGAGGAATACGTAGAGCGTTATTCGCTCCCATCGATCGCACACGTGCCGAACGGCGCAGAAGCGTTTCTTGCTTCCGCGGAGGGCGCAAAATGGCGCGAGGCTATTGAAAATATCGAGATCAATGAACACGCCTTTCCCGTCATCGGCGTTCAGAAGCTCGGCTACATCACCGATTTTGCCCGCGAGGACGTGCGAATCGTCGAGGGCAGAGATTTCACAGCCAAAGAGCTCGCGGACGGCGCAAACGTCTGCGTCATCAGCGAAACTCTTGCGGCGATCAACGGCATTTCTGTCGGCGATACGATAGATATGAATTATCATCTCTACGATTGGAGCGTAGAGTATCAATGGTACATCAACGAGGGAATGGGAATCATCGAGCCCGCGCCGTATTTCTATACCTCGACAACGGGAATGGCGGAGACCGAAACCTATAAGGTCGTCGGTCTGTACCGCGATAACAACGAATGGAATTATACCTCCGGTGACATTTATTCTTTCACCCCGAACACGATCTTTGTTCCGAAATCATCCGTCACGGGCAGTATGGATTACAGCAATCAGGGCATGTTCCGCACCTACGTTCTGAAAAACGGCTGTATCGACGCCTTTCAGAAAGAGGTCGCCATGGCAGGCCTCGATGGGCTTTTCACCTACTACGATCAGGGATATGAGGTGATCTCCCAAAACCTCTTTGCTTACGATGAGGTAGCACGTCAGGCAATGGCTGTCGGCATTTCGTCCTCGCTCGTGCTTGCGACACTCTATTTCATTCTGTTCCCGCTGCAGCAAAAGAAGAATGTTTCGATAATGTACTCCCTCGGCGCAGAGCGTAAGCGGAGAATGTCATATATCCTCGGCAGCAACGTCCTCATCCTCTTGCCCGGCACCATACTCGGCTGCGTGCTCAGCATCGCCTCGTGGAATTACGTAAGTAACGCGCTCTATGCCGCCGCGGAAGCAGAGTCGGTCATAACCTTCGAGGTCAACGCCCCGCTGATGCTGATGATCGCCGCGATCCAATTCGTCATCGTCTTCGCCGCCGCAACTCTTCTCGCTTTGCTCATGGCGAAGGATAGAAAAATGCACGAAAGGAAGTAAAAAATGAGTAAAAATTCGCAGAAAAAAACGATACTCGCACGCCTTCGCGCTATTACCTTGGTGCTGTTGGCGGTTGCTGTGATAGCCATAGCTGTTCTGTGCGTGCTCAACGAGGTGAAATTGCGCAAGCAGGAACAGGCGCTTCAATCGACTCCCATTACTGTGACGGTAAGAGGTGTTCCCGTATATGAGGGGAATAAAGCCGCAATTTCTCCTTGGACAATTGATTTATTTACCGGAAAAAATCCCGTGGAAATAATCGATAGATCGTCCGGAAGTAGTGTAACCACGCAGGTCTCTTTGTCGGAATATTTGAAAGACGTTCGGATAAAAATGTCAAAGAAGCCACAGCAGATCAACGGCGCGGCTGTCACCACGCAAATAATTGGCAAATACCCATATATGATTGGCATTACGTCTATTCCGTCCGACGAACAGCTACTCCCCGAAAACGGATGCGAGATCACTTGGTATGATGGCTATGATGAAACCGTTTTCGGAAGTGAGGAGCTTGTTTGCCTTGTTCCCGCAGGCAAGGCTGAGGCTTATGACAATGGAAGCGGTGAGGTCGTGCTCTATTTCTACCGTGCGTATGGAAAAATGGAAAACGGCACCTATGTTGAGATATCACGCACGGAATATGAATGCACGCTTAAGATAGTCGGCACATATACCGCAGGTGATGAAATGAGTTTTTACTGCCCGTTTTCGATAATTGAACAGGTGTACGCCGGACTCGACGAAATGCCGTCCCCCGATTCGATAAGCGCAACGCTTACGGACAATCTGCTTCTTGATGAATTTTGCGAAAAAGCAAGTCGTTTCTATTCAAATCTTTTGGATGACCCCAAGGCTGCTTCCAAAGTATTAACTGTTAGTAATCGTTCTAAAAATTATACTGGCGGCACAGATAATAATGCCTTGGACATAAACAAATCCAATGAGATCGATATCTCTGCCCTGCGCGAAGAGAACGATAGGTTCAACCGCACCGCGATCATAATTATTGCCATCCTTGCACTCATAGCCGTCCTTTTGTTGGTGATCCCGAAGATACACATACGCAAGCGCAAAGCTGTGCGGGTGCGTAAGCGCAGAACATTGAATCCGAAAATTATTTGCGTTGCGATCCTTAAAGGCATCGCGGGCTTCGTCAGAAGATGCTTGATACTGGTCAAACATACCATAAACCGCATGAAACGCTCGCCCGTCCGCGCTGTGGCTGTGCTGCTTTTTGCCGCTGTTATTACCATGATCATCTGTGCATTACAAGCGTCAAATGACGAGGAAATGCGCCACTACGAGGAGGCTTACCAAGCGGTTCCGGTAAAATTCTCTATCAGTCAACCTTCTTATAATGGCGAATCTTTGGGACTTGGATCATCCTTGCTCCCATGGGTTGTTGACTTGTTTACCGAAAATAATACCGTGGAGATAATTGACGTATCTGCTGCGAAAGATCGTATAGAGAAGCATTACATAGTAGACAATACAGACCCAACGGAGATCTCTTTGAAAGAATATGTAAAAGACCTTCAAGTCAAAATGTCAACTGCTTTCAAAACGGTCAACGGCAAAAGGTACACAGGCGCGTCAGGCACCACTTTCCTGATCGGTATGAGCTCACTATCCTGTGACAAACAGCTATTGCCGGAATATGGCTGCAATATCACATGGTATGAAGGATATGACGAAAGCATCTTCGCAGGAAACGAGGCTGTTTGTCTTATTCCCGAAAGCAAAGCAACTACGAAGCATTATGATAACGGCAATGGAAATGCTGAACTGTATTTCTCTTATAGTAAAAGGAAACTGGTAGATGGCGTTTCTGTCGAGGTTGAGAGCGGTGAATATGAATGCACGCTTAAGATCGTCGGAACCTATACAGCCGGAGACGAGTTAAGTATTTACTGCCCGTTTTCGATCATTGATCAAGTATATAAGGGACTTGGACAAGAACCGAAAGTTGATTCGCTGAGTGCTACGATCGCGGATAACAGACGCCTTGAGGAATTTATCCAAAAAGCAAATATGTTTTTTATGGATCCGTCGCAGAAGGATGAAGAGGTCCCGTGGGGGATTGCTTTGATCAACCGTTCAACAGAGTATCTTAATGATTATTATCGCTATGCTATAGACATAAACTACGAGCATCTTGCAGAGCTTTCAGCCATACTTCAAGAAAGCATCAAGTTCAACCGCTTCGTTACCGTGTTGGTCGTCATTCTTTCCGTCATTTCGGGCTTCCTTATCGGCTTCCTCATGATCCGCCGACGCAAACGCGATATAATCTTGATGCGTACCGTCGGTGAATCGAATTTCAGACTTTACATCGGCTTTGTTCTCGAGCAAATGATCTGCATCATCCTCGGCATAGCAGTAGGCGGCGCATACTATATGTGGAATCCGATGGATAAACTGATCCTTTTCGCAATCGTCTATTTTGTAGCCCTCACCCTCGCACTTGCGATATTTATGAGCAAAAAGCTTATCAAGAACATCAAGGAGGATGAATAAATGACGGCGGAGTCTGCACGAAAGGAAGTAAAAAGATGATCAAAAAGGCACTGAAAACCCTAAAACGCGCCCCCGTCCGTGCTGTCGCGGTGCTGTTGTTCGCTGCGGTGATTACTATGATCATTTGTGCTTTACACGCATCAAACGAGGCTGAACTTCGGAATTATGAAGAGGTCTGGCAATCGGTTCCGATCACTGTGACAGTCACAGATCCCAAGGGGGTAAATGACGGCGATCTCCTGATAGACTCTTGGGTTCTTGATTTGTTTGAAAGAGAGGAACCCATAAAAATTTATGATGCATCAAATTATGAAACATATGATGATCCGTGGGATTTTTTTATCACAGAAGTTCCTGTTGAATTATCTTTGAGTGAATATGTAAAAGACGTTCAGGTCTTTGCATATCTACCCATATCCACTATTAACGGCAAAAATTATACCGGTGCTTCGGGAACGACTATGTTGCGCGGAATTACCTCTATCCCTTGCGACAAGCAACTCTTGCCGGAATACGGATGTGAGATCACGTGGTACGAGGGGTATGACGAAAATATATTCTCAGGAGATGAACTGCTTTGTATTGTCCCCGAGGGGATGGTTGAGAATTACGACAAGAGCGGTGAGGTTGATCTGTATCTTACCGCAAAAAGTGGCAAGCCGGTTTTTCGTACAGATGAAAACGGTGAATATGTGATGAAAGACGGGCATTACATTGCTGATTTTCCAACAACAGAATATAATTGCACGCTTAAGATTGTCGGAACATACACCGAAGGCGACGGAAAAAGCATTTACTGCCCATCTGATATAATTAAGCAAGTATATGACGAGCTTGAGGAAATTATAATAGTCCGCTCGCTGAGCGCAACACTAAAAGATAATAGACGTCTTGATGAATTCCGCGAAAAAATGAGCGTATGCTTCTTGGAACCTAAGCCGGATGGAAAGAAAACTTCTTGGAATGCTAAAATTGATACCGGCTTGGCGACGAAATATACTGAGAAATCTTATACATATGCACTTGATATCAACGATAATAATTTGTTCGACCTTTCCGCCATCCTTGAAGACAGCATCAAATTCAACCGCACGGTGACGGTGTTTGTCGTGATCCTTTCCGTCATTTCGGGATTCCTCGTCGGTTTCCTTATGGTTCGCCGCCGCAAGAGAGATATTATGCTGATGCGTATGATAGGCGAATCAAACGCAAGAGTATACGCCGGTTTTGCGCTTGAGCAGATGATTTGCATTATTCTCGGCATAGCCGTCGGCGGCGCGTATTATAAGTGGAACCCGATAAACAACCTCGCGATCTTCGCTGTCGCCTACTTCGTCGCCCTCAGCCTCGCGCTTACAATATTTATGAGTAAAAAACTTATCAAGAACATCAAGGAGGATGAATAAATGACGGCGGAGTCTGCACGAAAGGAAGTAAAAAGAATGTCTAAAGCAATTAAAATTTTGAAACTGATACGAATTATCATTGTCGCGTTGTTAGCGATTGCCGCTATAACTCTCGCTGTTGTTTACGTGAACAACAATAAAATTTTAGCCGGTTTGTATGAAGAATACTGCTCCAAACCCATCACCGTGACGGTAAGACCTCTTGAGTCAGAGAATGGTAAAACGTCTGATATTCCGGGTTGGATGATTGATCTGTTTACCGGAAAGAATCCTGTGGAAATTCTGGATACATCATCCGAAAACCACGAAGCAACACAGATTTCTTTGTCCGAATATCTGAAAGACGTACAGATCAAAATGTCACAAAGCGTCATATTGATAAATAATGAGATCGCTAAGGATCTAACCGCGAGCGTGAACCCGGATCTGATCGGCATTACGTCGCTTCCTTCTGACAAACAGCTTCTTCCCGAAAACGGAAGTAAGGTCACGTGGTTCGAGGGATATAACGAAAGCGTTTTCGAGGGCGAAGAGCTGGTTTGCCTTGTTCCCGAAGGTAAACTTGAGGCTTATGACAACGGGAAGGGTGAGGCAGTGCTCTATTTCATCAATATGGTGGTGAAACTGGAAAACGGCACCTTGGTCCACGAATCATCGAAATACGAATGCAAGCTTAAGATAGTCGGCACATATACCGCAGGCGACGAAGTGAGCTTTTACTGCCCGCTTTCAATTATAGAACAGGTGTATGAAAATTTGGGTGTAGAATTTCTTCCCGATTTGATAAGCGCAACGATAGCGGATAATCTGCTTTTTGATGAATTCCGTGAAAAAGCAAGCATTCTCTATTCGAATCTTTCGGATAATCCGTCACAATCTTATGATGAACTGACAATAGTAAATCGTTCGCATAGCTCAACGTTATCCGCAGGTTATGCAGAACTGGATATAAGCGGCGCCGAGGAGTTAGGTTTTTCTGCCGCTCGCAAAGAATGTGAAGAAATAGAAAGCTTTAACCGCATAGCAATTTTATTAATTAAAATTTTCGCAATTGTCGCAGTCCTTATGATTGTGATACCGATTATATATATTCTGCTTAGCCGAATGCGCTGGATCAGTATGATAAAGCTTACCTTAAATCAAATAAGACGCGCCCCCGTCCGTGCCGTTGCGGTGCTATTGTTTGCTGCGGTGATTACTATGATCATTTGCGCGCTGCAAGCATCAAACGAGGCGGAGTTGCGGAATTACGAAGAAACATGGAAATCGGTTCCGATAACTGTGACGGTTACGGACCCTTTGAAAACAAAAAACGGCTTTTTTGATGTCAGTAAATGGGTTTATGATTTATTTACCAAGGAAGAACCCATAAAGTTTTATGATGTATCTGCCGCGAAAGATTTTAATGAGTCAAAGCAGATAAAGCCCTCAACACCTTCTGCTGAATTCTCATTGGCAGAGTATGTAAAAGATATTCAAGTCAAAAAGCAACAATTGATAGACACGATTAACGGCGAAGAGTTCAGAAATCCTCTTTTGTATGGCATTCCTTCACTTGCAAGCGACAAACAGCTTCTTCCTGATTATGGATGTGTGATCACGTGGAAAGAGGGATATGACGAGAGTATCTTCGCAGGCGAAGAACTGCTCTGCCTTGTTCCCGAGGACATGGCTGAGCTCTATGATAATGGAAAGGGCGAATCGGTTCTGTATTTTTCTGCCCAAAGCAACACCCCGGTCGTTATCATAGATGAAAACGGCAATATGGAGATTGATTATCCCATAAAAGAATATACTTGTACGCTTAAGATAGCCGGAACCTATACCGCAGGAGATGAGTTGAGTATTTATTGCCCTCTTTCGGTCCTTGAACAGGTATACATCGAAATGGATGCCATGGAGATCATCTGGTCGCTAAGTGCAACTCTTGCGGATAACACCCGCCTTGAGGAATTCCGCGAAAAGGCAAGTTACTGCTTCGTAGAACCCGCCTCGAGTGATGAAAAGCTCCATTGGGGATTTTATGCGAATAATGTGTATAATGAATTTTATGAATATGCCTTGGATATCAACGATGATGCTTTGTTTGATCTTTCTGCCATACTTGAAGACAGCATCAAATTCAATCGAAACGTAACGCTGATTGTCGTTGCCCTTTCGGTCGTTTCGGGCTTCCTTGTCGGTTTCCTTATGGTTCGCCGCCGTAAGAGAGATATTATGCTGATGCGTATGGTCGGCGAATCAAACGCGAGAGTATACGCCGGTTTCGCGCTTGAGCAGATGATCTGCATCGTCCTCGGCATAGTGATCGGCGGCGCGTATTATAAGTGGAACCCGATAAATAACCTCGCGATCTTCGCCGTCGCCTACTTCGTCGCCCTCAGCCTTGCGCTTACAATATTTATGAGTAAAAAACTTATCAAGAACATCAAGGAGGATGAATAAATGAGTATTTCGCTTAACAACGTATCTTACAGCTACAAAGGTAAATATCAGACCGTCCGCGCGGTGGACGGCGTGTCATATGATTTCGAGCCCGGCAAGTGCTATGCCATCGTTGGCAAATCGGGATCGGGAAAAACAACCCTCCTTTCACTGATGGCGGGGCTCGATCTGCCCACCGAGGGCGAGATTATCGTTGACGGCAAATCTACTAAAGATTGGAACAGAAACAGCATGCGCCGTGATGCCGTCAGCGTTATTTATCAGAATTACAATCTCTTCCCGCTTTTGACCGTTCAGGAAAACATTATGTACCCGCTTGATCTGAAGAGAATTCCGAAGAAGGATGCCTCGGCTTTGGCGATTAAGATGCGCGAGCGCGTTGAGCTTTCGCCTGCGTATGATAAGCGTCTTCCCGCCCACCTTTCGGGCGGCGAACAGCAGAGAGTTGCAATCGCAAGAACTCTCGCGCAGGGATGCAAGATCATCCTCGCCGACGAGCCGACGGGAAACCTCGACTCGACCAACACCGCCAACATAGTCAAGATCCTCTGCTCCCTCGCGCATGACGACGGCTGCACCGTCATCATAGTCACCCACGACCCCGCCGTAGCCGAACAAGCCGACGCCGTCCTCCAAATGAAAGACGGCGCGTGGATCTGAAAAACAACCCCGCCGAGAGTAATTTCTCGGCGGGGATTTGACATATCTCTGCGTTTATGCTAAAATAAATACGTCATCCTGCACAAATTCGACCTTCCTGATTTGTGCAGATATACAAAAATAAAAATCTTTCCCAATCGCGTTACTTTTTGGGCAAAAAACGCTTCTTTAAGGGTAAAGGGATATTATAGCCAATTCTAAAACGCAGTTTTAGAATTGACTTTTATGAAAGGAGTGAGTATGTGGACGATAAAAGAATAATCGAGCTGTTCTTTGCCCGGGATGAGAACGCGCTCGCCGAAACCGAAAAGAAATACGGCGGCTTGTGCCGATATATTGCTTTTAACATTCTCGGCTCGAACGAGGATGCCGAGGAATGTGTAAACGACGTACTTCTCGCTCTTTGGAATGCCATTCCTCCCGATATTCCCGCAGACTTTGGGGCGTACATCGGACGGGCAGTCAGAAACCGCTCGCTTGAGATCTTGCGTGCCTCAAGCACACAAAAGCGCGGCGGAGGGGTCACCGTTCTCGGCGAAGAATACCTTGCTGCGATCGCAGACGGAAGCGATCTTATTTCGGAGTTTGAAGCGCGAAGACTCGGCCGGGTCATAAGCGAATTTCTCCGAAATGCGGGCGAGGACAACAAGGATATCTTCGTCATGCGCTACTATCTCGGCATGAGCCTTGAGGAGATCACCGAGCAAACGGGATTTACCCTCGGCAAAGTCAAAATGTCACTCGTGAGAACAAAGAAAAAGCTTGAAGAAAAACTCAGAAAGGAAGGATTTTCGGTATGAGACCAAACAAAAGCAACAAAAAAATACTCCGCGGGCTTGAATATCTCGATGACGACGTCATTTCGGGCGTGCTCGGAAAGATCAAGCCGAAAAATTCCGGCATAAACAATAGACTTGCAAGAAGAAACGCATGGATCGGGGCAGCGGTCGCAATCGCGGCGTGCGCAGTGCTCCTCGTGCTTTCGATCCCCAAAACTTCAACGATAGTAAAGGAGATCAACCTCTTCCGCCCGTTCGCGGCGAACGGCACAGGCGGAAATGCTGAAGTGTCCACCGAGCTCAACGGGAGCCGCGGTCTGGTCTACGCGCTCAACGATGATGGCAAGAGCGCAGCCTTTGTAAGCTACGGAACCTGCACCGACGAGACCGTGTATATCGCTTCGACATACGAGGGCCTGCCGGTTACCGTGATGTATAACAAGGAATATGCAAACGGAAGGTTTACGCCATACAATCAAAACGAAAACAAAAAAGTCAAGCATATCGTGATTCCGGACAGTGTTAAATACGTCGATGAAAAATGCATTTCCATGTGCCCGAATATCGAAAGCGTATATTACGGCGCGAGCGTTGAAAATATCAATAGCTTCAATTTTCATGCAGGATACGGTGTGGAATTCTCGACGGTCGAGGTGTCACCCGAGAATCCTTATTATTCGTGCAAAAACAACTGCGTCATCGATCTCAGAACGAATGCCTTGGTTCTTGCAACCCACAAGGCGATCATTCCCGATGACGGAAGTGTGAAGATCATCGGCCACAGGGCATTCGCTCCCGCCTGCTATTGGCTCGGTTCGATAGTTATCCCCGAAGGCGTCAAGGTTATCGATTTCGGCGCTTTTATGGGTTGCAGCCGGCTCGAAAGCGTGGTTTTCCCCGATAGTCTTGAGATAATTGATGACCATGCTTTCTCTAATTGCCAAAATCTGAAAAAGGTTGAATTGGGAGCTAATCTGAAAGCTTTAAGCCATGATTTTCTGATCTCAACTCATATTAAGAAAATAGATTATAAGGGCACGGTCGAGCAGTGGCAGGAAATTATCATATTCGGTGCGAGTGTGACATACGAGATCATCGACGGAGATCGATATGTTGTATTCGGTTCGAATTTGGTTCCCCTCAAATGCATTGAAGTGCACTGCAGCGACGGCGTCTTGGATTCGATTGCGGCGGGCAAGATCTGCGAATATGAATGGAGAAATCTGCCCGAATATGCACAGTATGTTAAACAATGGCTTAACGGTTTCACTCACTTTGCCATCGGCTCCGACGGCAGATTAACGAAGGTTAAGTCGTGGCATTATGACGAACAGGAATAAATTTTCGGCGTACTATAGCGAGGTTGAAATAATGAAATATTTACGGCATTTATTCAGACAACCCCTCAAAACCGTCACGGGAGTCATATTGTTCACTCTGGCGGTTTCGATACTGTGCGTCAGCGTCGGTCAGGCGTTCGCGGTGCGGACGACGGCGCAAAAAATGAACAACGAGTTCACAACGGTCGCAATGTTCAAAAATGCGTATACCGTGCCCGAGGACCTGAGCGCGTGGCTTGAAACGACAGCGGCGGAGAATCCCGACATTGTCAAAATGATTTCAAAGCAGGGATTCCTTTCCGCAAATATTCCGGGTCTTAAAACTATGAACTTCACGGATCCCGAGGACGGAGTTTTCTACGATACCGGCACCTATGGTCCCACGACCGTGCGCCCCTGGCCCCACGGCAGACCATATTCTTCTGCTATGTTCGTTATCACGCTTGAAGGTAACGTCGGCGGAATCGTGGACAATAGCCGATCGTATTATATGTGTGAAGAGTTAACCCTTGACTCTTTTGCAACCTACGATGAATTTATGAAATGGCGGCAGGAGGTTTACGAGCCTCAACGGAAAACGATCAGCTATGCCGCTACCATTCAGCTCACCGGCACCATAACCGAGGTCATCTCACTCGAGGAGGGGTTCGCCGATCCCACGGGAAGAACGATAACGCTTACTTTTTCCGCCCCCAACGCGCGCGATAAGGATCTGAAGGCGATTTTTAATATGAAGAAGGGCGGGCAATACATAGTCTACGGTATGGATTACCGCGACAAGGATTGGGAGCTTCGCAGCGGACTTAAGAACGGCGATCAGGAGTGCGTGGTCGGAACCGACGGCGAGCTTGCGATCGAGACGATCGATCTTGACGGCTTCGATATGTCAAAGATTCATATTATGACCGCAGAGGAGAAGATAGAATACACGGAGGCATTGGAGAAGCACAGAGGTTCGAGTATGCTTCCTTACGGTGCCCCCATCAGGACGCCATACGCACGCTACGATGTAAATGAAAAGACCTCTGTGTATCTTACACAGAACCAGTACAAGCTTGTAAATGCCGCCACCTTGACGCTCGGAAATCCGATCAGCCAGGTGAATTATGAATTTGTCCGCGATTATGAGGGCGGTCCGGTTAAAGAGGTTCGGTATATCACGGAGTATACGTATTTTGATGGAGAGAACTACGTGAGCTGTACCGACAAAGAATACGCCGAGATCTATAAGATCCCCACCATTGCGCGCCTTCAGGGCACCCCCGAGGAATTTCTGAATTCCGCCGAGGGTGCCGAGTGGAAGGCGGCGATGGAAAGGGACACCCTGAACCACAGCTCTTTCCTCACCGTCGGCGTCGATCACCTCGGATATCTCGTCGATTTTGTCCGCGGCGATTCGATAATCACGTCGGGCAGAGCCTTCACCCCCGAGGAGATCGAGAGCGGCAGCCGCGTTTGCGTAATGCACGAGGCTCTTGCCGCCGAAAACGGCCTTGAGGTCGGCGACAAGATAACAATGAATTTCTATCATACCGACAAGGTCATCCCGTATGATAAGAAGCCCACGGGCTGGGGCGAGTTTCTTGCTCCCAACGCCGCGTTCTACTACAAAACGACTCCCATCACCGAAACAGCGGAGTACACCATCGTCGGTCTTTGGCGTGGCGAGCGTCTGTGGCCTGACGTAAGCGAGAATGAATATTCATTCTCCCCCAACACGCTCTTTATCCCGAACAGCTCCACCGAAACCGAAATGGAGCACAACGAAAGCATACTCTACACGACTCCCGTTATACAAAACGGCAAGCTCGAGGAGTTCCGCGATTTGGTAGAAGAGGCGAATTATCACAGTTGCTTTACCTATTTCGACCGCGATTACTCGCTCATTATGAAAAATTTCTTCAATTATGAAAACATGGCGGTTCAGGTGCTGACTATCGGCGCCACGATATACGCGGTCATCGTGCTGCTCTATCTGCTGCTTTATCCCGGCTCTTATTCTAAAACGGTAAGAACCATGGAATCACTCGGCGTGTCATACATAAAGAGGGTGTTCTTCATCTTGAAATCCTCAACGACTATCGTCGCGGTCGCGTCGGTCTTCGGAATCCTTCTCGGCTCTTCGCTGTGGGGATCGGCAATAGCCCTGCTTCAGAGCTCCGCAAATGCGGGAACCTCTCTGTTTGTCGAGCCCGGCACGCTCGGATCGATAGTTATCGCGCAGTTCGTATTTGTATTTGTTCTTAATCTTTTTGTGTCGCTCTTCGTAGCCGTACCCAAGAAAATGTCGGCAAGGAGGTAAATTATGATAAAAAAGATCTTAAAACGCATCATAAGACAGCCGCTCCCCTGCATAGCCGTTTGCATATTTGCCGCGGTGCTGTCATTTTCGCTTTGCTACTTGCAGCGCTCGCTTGAAGAGGAGCGCCGCAGCTTCGAGCAGACCTGCAATTCGATCCCCATCAGCTTCAAGCTCACCGAGCTTGACGGCAGTAAATTCGAAGGCCAAACGGGTATCGAGCCATGGGCTATGAATGAGTTCGTGCGCGAGTACGGCGATTTCTATCAGCTTGCAAAGGAAGTGCTCGTTCGCCTTGATTTCAAAGGTGTAATTAAAAAAGAAGACGGACAAGCCACCCCTTCTACCCCGTTCAGCGGAATTACCGCGCTCGATGCGGCTGATGAGCTGACCGAAGACCGCGGTGGAAGTATTCGCTGGTATGAGGGGTACGATGAAAGCATACTCTCAACGAAGGAATTTGTCTGCCTTGTGCCCGAAGATTATGAGGGCGGCGACGAGCTCGAGGTCGCCTTCACGGGGAAAGACAACTCGGAAATCATTTTGGGGGATACTGATGTAGAGCTGATTCATAACTACGTTCAGCACACCTTCACGCTTACCGTTGTTGGACGCTATACCGATGATGAAAACATACGTATTTACTGCCCCTATAAAACGATGCTTTCAATATTAGATATGGTGGAGCTTGCTAAAGAGTCGCAAGTAAGCTACATTGGCGGAATTCTTAAAAATGGCACGGATATCGAAAAGCTCCGCGAGGCTCGGGAAAAATGGTTTGCCGAGCCAAATCCCACGGGAGCCAAGACCCCTTGGCCTGCCGGCGGCGAATATTTTGAGCATTATTTCTACGCACTTGATATTGAGGACACCCTTCTGCGAACCTTGGAAACAGATATGAAAAACAGCATATATCTGAACAAATTCGCGTCTGTGCTCTTGTTTATCCTTTCTGCGGGCGCGGGATTCCTGACCGGATTTCTTATCATACGCTCCAGAAAGCGCGAGATCGCCCTCAAGCTGACTATGGGCGACTCCAAAACGTCGACCTTCCTTGAGCTGTCACTCGAGCAGCTTACCTGCGCTTTGGCGGGAATTATGATCGGCGGAGCCTTCACGCTCTGGCATCCCGTGTGGCAGCTTGTGACATTTGCCGTCATCTATTATATTGGTCTCGGCATCGCGCTTATGGTATTCCTTCGCAAGAACCTTCTCACAAGCATTAAGGAGGATGAATAAGCAATGATTAAAAAAGTTTTGAAGTACGCACTGATCCCCGTGCTGTTTTGCGTTGCCGTTTCTCTGATCTTTTGCGATTTGCAAGCTTCGAGGGAGGCTCAGACTCGCGAATACGAGGAGGCTTACTTGTCGGTTCCCGTCACCGTGAGCGCGACGTGGCCTACGGAATATTATAAGTATCGGATAAACGGGCAAGAATTTGAAGTGCCGAATGTAAGTGAGGTTGATATAAACGGCAGGATCATTAAAGTGCCGTATATGGTTATGGTCGATGGCTATGAGAGTGACGTGTCACGCAAAAGCAACAGTCCGAGCGTCCCCGCTTGGGTCGTTGATCTGTTTTCCGGAGAAGAGTCGGTGAAGTTCTATGACGTTTCGGGTGAGGAAGATATTTCGGAGCGTGAAAAGTTGAAAAACGAGGTAACTCCCACAGAGCTTTCTTTGGCTGAATATGTAAAAGATATAAATTACACTCTCAAGCTGTTGATTAAGCAGGTTAACTCCGAAAAGCGCAATGGCACCAGTACTTATTATTTGACCGGCATCACGTCGCTTGCCTGCGACCCGCAGCTCTCTCCGGAAAACGATTGCGAGATCAAGTGGTATGATGGATATGACGAAAGCATTTTTGAGGGAGATGAACCCTATTGCCTAATTCCCGCAGGCAAGGTTGACTATTACGATAGCGGAAACGGCGAGGTCGTTCTCGGCTTTGAGGTCCGTGATCCGATTACAAAGATCGAAAACGGCGAGGTTGTGGTAGAGAGGGTCGATATTTACGAGTATGACTTCACGTACAAGATCGCCGGGACCTATACCGGCGGCGACTGGAAGAGCGTTTACTGCTCTGTCCCCGCAGTTTTGCAAACATACAATGAGATTTACGAAAACTGGGACACAAGCGTATACTATCACTCGCTGACCTTCACTCTTGCCGATAACAGCCGCCTTGAGGAATTCTGCGAAAAGGCAAGCTTTTGCTTCCCGGAGCCTATGCCCGGATCCGATGATCGCCCCTGGGGATTCTATGCGAATGATAAGTATAATGAATTTTACCCCATCTCCTTGGATATCCACGATGAAGAACTCCTCGAGCTGACAGCCTCTTATGGGGAAATAACAGAACTCCACCGCCGCACCACGATGATCGCCGTTGCCATTTCCGCTGTTGTGGGATTAGCAATTATCTTGCTCACGGTACGCAGCATCAAGCGCGATATTGATGAGCAAAGGTTTACAAGAACCATCAAGGAGGATGAATAAATGAGTATTTCACTTAAAAACGTATCCTACAGCTATAAAGGTAAATATCAAACCGTTCGCGCGGTGAACGATGTGTCTTATGATTTCGAGCCCGGAAAGTGCTATGCCATCATCGGCAAGTCGGGATCGGGAAAAACAACGCTCCTTTCGCTGATGGCGGGGCTCGACGTTCCCACCGAGGGCGAGATCATTATTGACGGCAAGTCCACAAAGAATTGGAACCGCAACCGCCTCCGCCGCGATGCCGTCAGCGTAATTTATCAGAACTACAATCTCTTCCCGCTTCTGACCGTGCAGGAGAACATCCGCTACCCGCTCGATCTGAGAAGAATGTCCAAGAAAAAAGCCACCGAATTGGCAACAAAGGTCCGCGAAAGGGTCGAGCTTTCAGCAAACTACGATAATCGCCTTCCC
>JAZQJB010000014.1:0-11794 GCA_045541375.1 Eubacteriales bacterium
AAGAAACTTTTTTCAAAAAGTTTCTTGGCAGGGTGCGGGGCAGAGCCCTGCAATCGTACTTTAAATCGTATGCACTTTGTTCTCTGCGTCTGCGTTCTCAGAGTCGATTCCAAGCTTTGCGTCGCGTCTTGCTTCGAAGAACTTGGTAGCAACCTGGTCAAACAGAGCGTAGGAAAGAACGTCCTCATCCTGCTCGATATAGTCAGCAGCCTTTGCTCTGAGCTCATCAAGCTCGGGCTTAAGAAGATCTGCGGGTCTGCAGGTGATAGGAGCCTCGCCCTTGAGGATCATCTTCCGGAACTCGGGATCAATGGGCATCGGGGTAGTACCGTAGTCGCCGTGGATAATTCCCTTGAATTCCTTGGTTACCATCTTGTAGCGCTCGCCCATGAGTACGTTGTAAACTGCCTGAGTACCAACGATCTGTGAGGAGGGAGTTACAAGGGGAGGATATCCGCAGTCCGCACGAACTCTCGGAACTTCCTCAAGTACTGCGCTGAGCAGCTCGCTCTTGCCTGCCTGCTTAAGCTGGCTTACGAGGTTTGAAAGCATTCCGCCGGGAACCTGATAGAGAAGCGCGTTAACGTCAACCTTGAGTACCTTGGGATCAAGAAGACCTTCTTTAAGGTACTTTTCACGCAGAGTGTCAAAGTACTTGCCCACAACGTCAAGCTTGTTAAGGTCAAGACCCGTATCGTACTGTGTTCCCTGAAGAACCGCAACGATAGGCTCTGTGGGGGGCTGAGAGGTTCCAAGTGCCAGAGGAGAGATCGCGGTGTCGATAATGTCAACGCCGGATTCAACTGCCTTGAGAATGGTCATGGAAGCGATACCTGCGGTATAGTGTGTATGAAGCTCAAGGGGAAGGTCGGGGAATTCGCTCTTGAGTGCCTTTACAAGAACCTCTGCCTCGTAGGGCTTGAGCAGACCTGCCATGTCCTTGATACAAATGGAGTTAACACCCATGTCAACAAGACGCTTGGTGTAGTCAACGTAGTAATCCGTTGTGTAGCAGGGACCTGTGGTGTAGGAGATAGCAACCTGAACGTGTCCGCCTTCCTTGTTGGTTGCCTTTACGGCAGTTTCAAGGTTACGTGCATCGTTAAGTGCGTCGAAGATACGAATAATGTCGATACCGTTTGCCAAGGACTTCTGAACGAAGTACTCAACAACGTCGTCAGCGTAGTGACGGTATCCCAGAATATTCTGTCCTCTGAAAAGCATCTGAAGCTTGGTGTTCTTTACGTTTTCACGAATGGTGCGAAGTCTCTGCCAGGGGTCCTCGTTAAGGAAACGAAGGCAGGAGTCAAAGGTCGCGCCGCCCCATACTTCCATGGAGTGATATCCGACCTCATCCATTGATTTGAGGATGGGAAGCATCTGCTCGGTGGTCATTCTCGTTGCGATAAGGGACTGGTGAGAGTCACGCAGAGCAGTTTCACAAATTTTTATTTTAGCCATAACTGTTATTTCCTTTCAGATAGATAGTCCGATCGGACGTTTGAATTTAAATTTTTGACGTACGTCAAGCGAACATTGCAAGGAGCACGCCTGCCGCAACCGCGGAGCCGATAACACCCGCTACGTTAGGACCCATAGCGTGCATAAGCAGGAAGTTGGAGGGATCCTCCTTCTGACCCACTTTCTGCGCAACTCTTGCCGCCATCGGAACTGCAGAAACGCCCGCTGAACCGATAAGAGGATTGATCTTTCTTCCCTCGGGAAGGAAAAGATTCATAAGCTTCGCGAACAAAAGACCACCGCAGGTGGAGATTATGAATGCTACAAGACCAAGTCCGACAATAAGAACGGTTTCCCATTTCAAAAAGTTGTCTGCAGATGCCGTAGCGCCTACGGAAATTCCGAGCAATACGGTTATGATATTCATAAGCTCGTTCTGTACGGTTTTGGAAAGTCTTTCGGTAACTCCGCATACGTTCAATATGTTACCGAACATAAGACATCCTACAAGGGGAACTGCGTCCTTTACGATGAACGCAACAACGGTGGTTACAAGTACGGGGAATATGAGCTTTTCAACCTTGGATACGGGTCTGAGCGTGGTCATTTTGATGGCGCGCTCTTTCTTGGTTGTCAAAAGCTTCATAAAGGGAGGCTGAATCATTGGGATCAGCGCCATATAGGAGTAAGCCGCAATAGCTATCGCGCCCAGACGCTGGGGTGCAAGGGTCTTGGAGACAAGGATTGCCGTAGGTCCGTCTGCACCGCCGATGATACCGATGGATGCGCTCTCAGCGATGGTGAAGAATCCCGATACCAGCGCTCCGAAGAAGGCAACGAATACACCAAGCTGCGCCGCGCCGCCTATAAGAAGCGACTTGGGGTTGGATATCAGCGGAGCGAAATCCGTCATCGCGCCGATGCCGATAAAGATAAGACAAGGGTAAATACCCAGCTTAACGCCAAGATACAGAAGGTCAAGAAGACCGCCTTCTTTGAGTACTTGTCCGAAATTGACCGTTTCGTGAATGAAAAAGTCAAGATGGAACATATTTGCTCCTGGCAGGTTGGTAAGAAGCATACCAAAAGCTATGGGGAGCAAAAGCAAGGGCTCGTACTGCTTTTTAATTGCAAGATACATGAGCACAAAGGAAAGTGCTATCATGATCAGTGTTTTTACGGCGTCCAAGCCGCCATCGGATAAAAGCTCCGCAAATCCCGTTTCCGAGAGGAACGTTTTAATGCTTTCTAACATTGTTGTTTCCTTTCAGGATCAGTTAAGAGATGCAAGTACGTCGTCTGTCTTGACGGTAGCTCCTTTAGTTACGTTGACAGAGGCAACAACGCCGTCCTGGGGAGCAAAAATTTCGTTTTCCATTTTCATTGCTTCAAGGATGCAGATAACGTCGCCCTTCTTGACTGACTGTCCTGCGCTTACGTTTACCTTGATGATAGAACCCTGCATGGGTGCCTTGATAACTACAGATCCCTGAGCACCTGCGGGAGCTGCCTTGGGAGCAGGTGCTTCCTTGGGAGCGGGAGCAGCCTTGGGTGCAGCGGGAGCTGCAGCGGGAGCAGCAACGGGAGCAGCGGAAACCGCGCCTGCTGCAACTTCTTCGATCTCAACCTCATAGGAGGTTCCGTTTACTGTTACGTTAAATTTTCTCATGATGTTTAAAAACCACGCCTTTTAAGTGCAAAGGCTTCCTTTCTTTCGGAAATTTTCGGTAATTGTTACTTAAGTTGATTGATGATCAGCGGTTCCAGTGAGCGTTGTTTGAAACTCTCTTGAAGGAAACTACTCTGAAGCCTTTGACGGGAGCGTTTTCGGCTTCCAGCATAAGAGAAATTGCGGCGGTAATTGCTGCAACTACTTCTTCGTCATTTTCATAAGAGGTCTGTTCCTGAACTACAGGTGCGGGATCGGCTGCTGCAACGGGAACTTGCTCAATAGCTTTTATTTTGGGCTCTGACTGCTTTGAAGCCATATGTCCTGCAACTTCAAGGATGATCCAAAGAAGCGCGAGAACCACGAAAACTATGAGCATACCAAGTGCAACGGTCTGTCCGCCTACCTGAAGGCGGTCTGTAAAGCTCGGTATAATTTCATTGACCAGGCTTGAATCCTTTGAAACCTCGGAAAGACCAATAAGATGGAAGTTATACATTATTCAAACCTCCTCAGAAGGGAAGCTTGGAGTGCTTCTTGAGGATATTTCCGTCACCGGGTGTCCAGAGCATCTGGAGCGCGGAAGCGATTCTTGCTCGAAGCTCAGCGTCACAAACCACAAGGTCAACCTCACCGCACTTTGCAGCAGCGAGTGCGCTTGCGTTTTCGCTCAGCCACTTTTCGGTAAGCTCTGCGCGCTTAGCCTTGGGATCTGCATCGCCCTTGATATCATCGGCAAAGAGGAACTGTACCGCGCTGTCGGGCGCCATTACGCTGATCTCTGCGTTTTCCAGTGCGAGAACAAGGTCAGCACCGAGAGCCTTGGATCCAAGAACGGTGAATGCCGCACCGTATGCCTTGCCGGTGATAACTGTGATCTTTGCACAGTCGGATGAGCCGTAAGCCATGGCAAGCTTTGCTATATCGGAAGCGCAAGACTCTGCTTGAGCGTCGATTCCCGTGCTGTTCACGAAGGTAACTACGGGGATAGAGAAGCTGTCGCAAAGAGATACGAGGGAAGCGATCTTTCTTGCGTCCTTTGCAGTAAGCTCGCCGCCGTTTGTGGCAACGATACCTGCAACCAGTGAGCCGATGGGAGCAATACCGGTAACCGCAGTTCCGCAGTCCTTCTTAAGCTCTACAAAATAATCGGTGTCGCATACGATGCTGACAAGCTCGCGAGCGTCACTTGCACTTGCAATAGCCTCGCTGTCTCTTTCGGGATCGTCAGATCCTGCGTATACGGAGCCTGTATTGTTGTTCTGAGGAAGAAGGGTAATGACCTCCTTAGCCTTTGCAACAGCGGATGCGCTGTCCTCACAAACGATATCTACGACGCCTTCCTTGGCTGCCTTTTCAATGCTGCCTGCGTCGGTAACACCTGCCGCGCGAAGTACAACGGGAGGATTTACGTAGAATTTTGCGTTCTTGGATGCGATAACAACGTCACTCATGGAAACGGCGCAAGCCGCAAGACCCGAGCAGTTGCCGTCGATAACTGCGATCTGAGGGATGATACCCGATGCGCGGCTCATAGTCTTGAGAACGTTTCCGAGAGCGGATGCTGCCGCAATGCCCTCCGTGATCTTAGAGCCCGATGAAGCATAGATGCCGACAACGGGTGCGCCGCATCTGATAGCCTTTTCGTACAGCGCGCTGATCTTCTTTGCGCTTACGGTATCAAGAGCTCCGCTTTGTGTTTCAGGATCCTGAGCAAAGGCAAATACAAGCTGGCAGTCTACGGATCCGTATCCGCAAACAACTCCCGCAAGATCGTCGCCCAAGGACTGATATGCGTTGAATTCGGCAAAAGTTCCCTCATCGAACAAAGCGGAGATCTTTTCAAGAACCGCTGCGTTTCTTGCGGGCATATTTTTTGCTGTGATGTCCATTTATTTACTCCTTCCCGGCAATAAATGCCGACTAAATATAATGCTTGGAAAATGGTTGATTACAGGAAAGCTTGATTAAATTTCCATCCTACCCCATTCTAAAATTTATTATACACCAAACAAAAAATAAAATCAAGTAACTTTTATATTTTTTTGCATTTTTTTGCAAAAAAATCCTTCTTTATCCAAAGAGGGGACAAAGAAGAATTTTAACGATTTAATCGATTAATTGGATTTTAGCAGTTTCCAACGTTATAGATGTCTTCAGAAACGATTTCAAACGGTTCTCTTTTGAAACAGAAACAATGTACTTGTTTACTTTCGGAAAGCATATTGGATAATCTTTTTCTTGTCAAAGGGAAGGTAATCATGCTCAAAGCATTCTCTTTGTTTACCCACATTACCTCCGTGCTTTCGTCACTCGTCGTCAGTTGCCCACCAACAGCCTTGCAAATAAAATCAATATTAACGACGTCTTTCTCAATGTTCTTACACAGACCGACAAAACCGGTAATTTCAACATCAATTCCGGCTTCTTCCTTTATCTCTCGCACCAAAGCGTCTTGAATCGTTTCTCCGGGCTCAACCATGCCGCCGGGATATTCCCATCCCCGTCTTGGACTTTTAACCAACAGTATATCGCCTTTATCGTTAGTCACTAATCCTGCAACTGATACGAAATGTGTGTGATTCATAGTTGTTTCCTCTTTAAATATTTTATTTGCACTTCAATTTTGTTTATACCTTATTCCTCGGTGTATAATTCGTCGTAATACCATTTAATGGGGTTTTCGTAGATGTATTTCACGTGTTCTTCATAGTCCTCGCGGTTTCGAACGATATGATCGTTGAAACGTGCTTGCCAAATGTTTTTACCATATTCCTTATTACAAAAACGCTTAAATGTGGATACAAACTGCGAACACAAGTTGTTCGCTCTCTCAACATTTGTAGGGACAGGCGTCCTCGACTGTCCGCTTTCGGTGGTGTTTGATTTTGTCTTCACCCAAAGCAAAAGGTGGATATGGTTAGGCATTATTATGTAATGTTCAACCGACAGATGATCATAAAAATCGTTTAATTGATTGATATATTTATCTGCGATTTTTCCGTATTCTGTTAATTCGGTTGAATGACAAAGGCTGCCTTTCCCTACAACGCGGGATAGAATCGGTTTTCTATTCTGAGTACATATCGTTATAAAATATATACCCGTACTATTGTAATCAAAACTTCCATATCTTGGCGTTTTTCTTTTCTTTAATTTTTCCATTTTATCACCCGTATCATAATAACATAAATCGGCAGAGAATGCAATATCTCTGCCGAAATTTAATTTGCAACGGACAGTCGAGGACGCCTGTCCCTACGATGCGGGTTGCAACATTTTGTTAGTATTCACGCAACAGAGTGAAATGTGCGAAGCGTCAATCTTTATTGCAAAGACCGAATTCTTCAAAGTAATCGTCAAGATCGATAACAAAGTCAGTATGACGGGAGCGCTCAGCCGCAAATCCGATAAAGTGATTGGACGTAGAGGTAAAGATATCCGCGATGGAGCAGCCTTCGTAAGTTCCGCAAATATAATCGTAAAGATCGTAAACGATACCGAAGTCACCGCCGCCGTGACCGCCGTTTATGGACTCTTCAGCCTCTCTTACGGGCACTTTGTGTATCTGTCTGTCCTCGAAGGTGAACACGGAGATCTCCTTATCGCTCATATATGCGGTAAGCTCGCCCTTCGTGCCGAAGATACGGATGAATCTTCCACCCTTGTTAAAGCAGTTCATGTTGAAATTGACTGTAACACCGCCCTCAAACTGCATATTAACGACCTGATTATCAACTACGTCGTTATTTGCGTGGTATACGCAAAGACCGTAATCGGTGGTTTGGAGAGCTTCCATTACCTCATCGTCCGTGGGTATGTCCTGCTTGGCGATACCCTTTGTGCCTGCGCGTCTGAACCAAAGATTATCTTTGTCGTCGTAGTAAAGCTTGATGCAGTTGTAGGGGCAGGTGTCTTTGACGGGGCAAGTGCCGTCGGCGCATCTTACGGGCGCACCCTCGGGAGCGTTTTCCTCTCTGAAGTGAACAAGGTCACCGAAGGACTGAACCTTTTTACATCTTTTTCCGACCAGCCATTGAAGTATGTCAAGATCGTGACAGCTCTTTGCGATGAGCATGGGTGCGGTTTCCTGCTCGCTGTGCCAGTTTCCTCTTACAAAGCTGTGGCTCTGATGTACGTTGCCTACCGCCTCAACCTGATTCATGGATATTACGTCACCGATCATACCATTGTCAATTATGGATTTGACCTTTTTGTAGAATGGAGAATATCTGAGAACGTGGCAAACCAGAACTTTAACGCCCTTTTCCTTGGCGGCTTTGGTAATATCCGCGCACTGCTTGGGACTTGGAGCTACGGGCTTTTCCAAAAGGATGTCATAACCAAGCTCTATTGCCTTCATAGCGGGCTCGTAGTGCATCTCGTCCATGGTGGAGATGATGGCAACGTCTGCAAATTTCGGAACGGCAAGAATATCTTTCCAGTCGGTGAAGCAGTTTTCTTCCTTGATGCCGTAAATGTTCTTGGCGTGCTCGCGTCTTGCGTCAATGGGCTCCGCAACGCCAACGATCTTGTATTTTTCGGGCATTTTGTGCATTTCACGGGAGTAAGTCATACCACGAGCTCCCGCGCCTATGATTATTACGGATAATTGTTTCATAATGAAATAGATCCTTTCGGTTACTGATTTACTTTATTCTACATCAAATCCACGTGAAAATCAAGTGATTTCGTTACAAAAAGTAAAAATCCTTTGCAAAAGCGAACTTCTCATAAGGAAGTTTGATCTCTCCTTGTAGGGACCGGCGTCCTCGACGGTCCAAAAAGGCATAATTGCTCTGCAGTAGACAAAGATAACCCCGACAGATTGCAAGGTCTGTTGGGGTGGGTTTTATTCGGTTTTAAATTCTCTTGATACATTTATGGTAAACTCTGCGCTTTCTCCTGCTACGCGAATTTCAAATTCTTTTCCTTTTGCGTTATTTACGGTATAACTTGATTTTTCAGTCACACTGAAATCATGGATAATATCCAAATTTTCATCCAACAACACAATCCTCACATTCCCTTTGGTGCGAGCACATTCAACAGTAAATGTAATGGTTTCCGACATTCCATATGTTAATTGCAGAAGTGAAACGCCCGAAAGCGGCGTGGCAGCAGATGCTTCAACAGTATCCCCATCATGATAATAATAATCTTGGTCTACATAACTTTTTGATCCCGATGCATTAATGCCAAAAGCAACACAATAGCACACATTATCTTCGGCGCATATATCCTCATCAGTCAATACGGCTAATGAAAAGTCATCTTCCCCGTTTAAGTCTTTGGTTTCAACCTTAAATTTGTTTATTAACAGGGTACAACTGCAAAGCGAAAGCATCGTGCAAAGACAAACGAGAATCGATAATACCTTTCTCAATCTCATATTTTTAAACTCCTCTCATAATCTTATCGTAATTTTATCGCCAGTTTCGCCTTTGTATTACAAACACAAAGGCATCGGGCAAAGCCCACACCCCTATTCATTATGTAACAAATCAGCAGAGAAAGCAATAGTTATATTCCGACTTCGTCGGAGTGATATGATCGCGTGCGCGATCGTGATATTGAAGCCTTACGGCTTCAGTGATATTTTATTCGCCTCCAAACTCGCGTAGCGAATACCACTCGGCGATAGCCGAATATCACTGCGAAGCAATAGAACTCGCCGAAGGCGAATAAAACTGCCCAACTTCCTTATGAGAAGCAGCGTAAGCGGTGATTTTTTACTGTTATTCCTCAAAAGGCACAAGCTTCATCATAGTTTCGCCTTCCGCGATATAGTGCGTGGCGGAGCTTGCGAGTCTTTCTTGCTCGAAGGCGTGGCGGTCGAAGATGCCGACCGTCGGGAAGCCCGCCTTTGCCGCAGTCTCGAGAGCAACGTAGGAGTCCTCAAAAACAAAAGTCTCCTCCTTCGGCGTTCCGAGAACGTGAAGAGCTTCCTCGAAAATATCGGGCTCTTCCTTGCCTTTTCCTATGTCGGCGCAGGACAGTATCGCGCGGAAATACTTGCGAAGGCCGTGGCGGTCGAGCGCCGTGTTGATATAAAGCTTCTCGGTCGCCGAGGCAAGGCACATCGGAATTCCCTTTTCGTAACAATGATCAAGAAACTCCCGCACACCGTCCTTGAGATCGAATTTGGTTGCATAAAGCTCGGGGAGCGTGGTATTGAAGTACTGCATAAGCTCCTCCGCGGGACCAAAGCCGCAGTGATTATGGATATATACCATCGCATCGTAGAGCACCATAGTGCGAACAGCCTTGTCGACCGCGGTGTCCGCCTTGTATCCCTCGACGCCGAGGTATTTTCTGCCGCCCCACTCCCAAAGCTCATCCCAACCGCCAAGCGAATCGAGAAGTGTACCGTCCATATCAAAAATTGCGCCTTTTATTTTCATTTTTTACCTCAATCAAGATTTTTTGCCATAATATTATAGCACGCGGAGAAAAAATTGTCAAGATTCGCGCCTAAATCAAAAGCTTGAGCGCTTCAGCAAATCGCGCTTGCTCCTCGGCATCCGTACCCGCCATTGCGGTCGAGGCAAGGATCTTTTCTCGCAACAGCGTGAGATTTTCGTCCGTCGGCTCAACTCCGATATCCGAAAGCCGAACCGGCATACCGAGCCTCTTCATTCTCGCGCGGAACTGCTCGGGATCGCCCTCGCGGTTGTACGCGATCTGCACGATCAGCCCCATTCCGACCATCTCACCGTGCAGGAAGGGATAGACCGATGCGGGAAATAGCGCGCGCAGGCTTTCGTAGACCTTGTGCGCGATCGCTGTCTGATTAGAACCGCGTGCCAGACCGCTGATAACGCCCGTCAGCGCGATCAGTACCCACGCGGCATCGGAAATCAGCTTGGAATCCAAGCCCTTCTCCGTGTCCTCCACGCAAGCCTCAAGCCGCTCGTTCAGGAAATCGGCGGCGAATTCGCTCATATGGTAGGACGAATAAAGCCCGATGTCGCCGTCATCCACCGAGATCCCCTGCATACGCTGACGAAGCTCATATATCTTCGCGATCGAATCGTAAACACCCGCAAGGAGCAAGCGAACCGGCTGCTTGCAGAGGATCGCTGTGTCGGCTATTACGCAATTCACCTCGATCTTATGGTGCGTGGTGCCAACCGTTCTGCCGTCGCGAGTGTAACACACGCTGAGCGGTGTGAAAGCCGCACAGGTTGCGCTCGAAGTGGGAATATTTATGACGGGCTTGCCCGACAAAACGGCGCAATACTTCGCCGCGTCCATAAGATTTCCGCCGCCAACGCCGATGACAACGTCACACGACTTGAATTCGTCGCTATCCATTATCTCGGCGCAGGTATCCTGACAGCAAAATCCGAGATAGGTGTGAAAAATCGCAGTCAGCCCCGCCGCAGAGATCGACTCCTCGATCTGTGCGCGTGTGAGCGAAAGAGCGGTCTTTCCGCCCAAAACGTATGCCTTGCGGCAACCAAGACGAATAACCTCGTCCGCAACCGTCGAGATGATCCCGCTGCCCTGAAGATAGCGTCCGCAGCCGATGCGGAAGCTGTTTTCCTTGATGCTGTATTTGGTAGCCATCAGCATTCACCCCGCGCCGCGCTGACGAATTTGCGAGCGAGCTCCGTGATCTCGTCAAAATTTCCGCTCTTGATGAGCGCCTTATTGGCAATTCCGGTCGCGACACCCACTCCTACCGCGCCCATTTTGAGTGCCTCGGCAATATTCGAAACGTCGATGCCGCCGACCGCGAGGAATTTAATATGCGAAAGCGGAGCCACAAGCGCCTTGAGATAGGTGGGCTTGACCTCGCCGTTCGGGAAGAGCTTGACAAAATCCGCACCGCAGCGGTTCGCAAGCGTCGCCTCGGAAGGAGTCAGCGCCCCGGGGATCGAAACAAGCCCGAGCTCGACCGTCTTCTTGATTATATCGGGATTCGTGTCGGGCGAGATGACGAACTTTCCGCCCGCCTTCATCGTCAGCTCGACCTGGCTCTCCTTGAGAACCGTGCCCGCGCCGATCAGCATATCGGGGAAATCAACGCAAAGACGCGCGATATGCTCCGCCGTCTGCTCGTCCGTGATCTTGCCGAGGCTGTCGTAAGTAACCTCACAGCAACGAATCCCACCCTCGCGCATAGCCGCAACGGTGTTTTTCAGCTCGTCATAACTGAACCCGCGAAGTATCACAATGATCTTTTCGTCTTCGATCGTCTTAATTACATCCTGTCTGCCCATAACTTTCTCCTGCCTGAAAACAAAATCTATAATTAATTATAGCATAAAAACCGCCGCGAAGCAAGAGAAAACCAAAAAGACAAGCCTCCGCAAAGAAAAAATCAAGTAATTTTACAAAATAATGTAGACAACCGCACAATTTCGTGGTATAATATATAGGTACGAAAAAACGGGGTGTGGCGCAGTTGGTAGCGCGCGACGTTTGGGAGCATGCAGGCAGCTTTCGCTTCTTGATTTTTCAAATGCTCGAAACCCCTTGAAAACATTGAATTTTTCGGCTGTTACCCTTTTCAAAAAAGCACCGACAAAATGTTTTGACCACAGATTTGACCACTTACAGAAATTGACCTAAAAATCGAATATTTTTCACACTTCGGGGTGTGGCGCAGTTGGTAGCGCGCGACGTTTGGGAGCAGGACACCGCATACTAAGTCGG
>JAZQJB010000015.1:0-6219 GCA_045541375.1 Eubacteriales bacterium
AGGTCTGCAAGTTCATAGCTGGTGCAAGGACCGCCGACTGCGCAGAAGTCGATGTTCTTGCCGCAAGCTGCAGCAACTTCTTCCATCTTCTCGGGATAGGAGATCATCTTGCCCTCGCCGAGGTGGAGCATGCCCTTGGTAATGGAAAGAACCGGAACTCCGTTGGGAAGGCGCGGAATTACGTAATCAAGATACCAGTCAAGACCAAAGCTTGAAACGCCGCAGATAGAAAGGTCAGCTCCCTCGAGAGCCTTGTCCATCTCATCAACGGTGTAGAATTCGGTACCTGCGGGAATGGGGCGCTTGAGGGTGAGGTGCTCGCCGGTTGCACGTGCGTGAGCGATGATCTCGCCGTCAAGGGGAGAGCCTACGTAGCGGATCTTGCATCCGTTGTAAGCAGCGGGCCAGGTGATGGAGGATCCCATCATACCGCAGCCGATAACTGTGATAATGGGGTGTTCGGACTTGTTTCTCATGTTTATCATCCTTTGTATAAAATTTTTCCAAATATTATTATACTACAAAAGTATACCGATTTCAATACCTTTTTGAAAAAACGGCGTTTTGCTCATTTTGCAGTATGAACTGTAATGATTTTATAGTAAAAATAACACCCGAAAGATCGGGTGCTATTATTATAGAATTAACCAAGTGTGCTGATGATCCTCGAAAGAGCCTTGCTCCATGATATTTTTTTACTTGCGTAGAAGCTGCTCCAAGAGCTGCTGCCGGTTTCCTGTGCTGCCTGGCGGAATGCCGAGAAGCAGCTGTCAAGCTGGTCAGCAAAGAGACGACCGGGGTCAAATACGAGCGTGTCGTGAAGAAGGTCGAACATTCTCGCGTTTTCAAGGGTGTCAAGATAACGGTACTGGAAAGCCTCCTGATAGATAACGGGAGTCAGATAGCGGTAGCCGTAAGAGGAAAGACACTCAAGAACAGCCGCGGACATAGAGGGATCTGCAGCATTGGCGGGGATGGAGTACATACTTACCCAATAGCTGGTGATGGTGTAGTAATCTTCCTGATCCTTATCGTACATGGGGTAGGGAAGAACTGCAAAGTCGAAGTTTACTTCCTGAAGGTTGTTCTGAACGTCTGCGATCTGTCCGCAGTGGAAGAGAACGTTACCGGATGCAAATCCGTTTGCGCCGTTGATAGCAAGGATCTCAACGTCCGCGTTATCAAAGAGAAGTGCGCGGCAGGTCTGATACCAGGTCTCAAGGCGCTCATCTGCAAGATCCTCAGACATTATGAGCTTACCGTCGCTGTCGTGCTCAACAAAGCGGAAGCCTGCGCCGTAGAAGAGGTTATCGTAAGCTACGTTGTTGGGGAAGGTGATGCTGTATGCGGCGGAACCGTCGGGATTGATGCCCTGAATGGTACCAACTGCGATCTCCATAAACTTATCCATAGTCCACTCGTGGTTTTCAACGAGCTCATAGACGTTGGGAAGGTTATGGTTTTCTGCAAGGTCAAGGTTGCAGATAACGGACTGAACGTTACGAACGAGAGTACCGGTGATATCACCCGTGATGAAGTAAACGTTGTTGTTGATGTGGCAGGATTCCTGAATATCGGAGGGCCACCAAGGTCTTTCCCAGTCGAGATACTGAACCTCGGTAAGGTCCATGTAAAGGTTCTTCATCGCACCGATGGGAGCAGCGGGAGTGTACTGACCGACAAGGTCGAAAGCATCACTCTGACCTGCGTTAACGTTAGCCTCAACGGTAACGATAAAGGAGTTTCTGTTGTTCCAGTCACCTGTCTGCTTGGAAAGAACGAGCTCAATGCCAAGTCGCTCTTCTGCGCGGATCTGACGGTCATAGATAGCGTCGTGGATCTTTTCACCATTGGTGGTGTCATCCTCGTTCCATTCCCACATTACCTGGTTGGACCAAGTGAAGAGAACGAATTCTTCGCCGTTGTAATTGAGTTCGGGAAGTCTGTCGAGCTCGTAGCCGTTTTCGTCAACGGGATATGTAGTCTCGGGAGTTTCGGTGGTTGCGGTGGGAGCTTCGGTCGCGTCGGGAGCACCTGCGGTGGTGCCGCCACCCTGCTCTGTGGGGGTATTCGCACAGGATGCAAAGCAAAGAAGCACTGTAAGAAGCGCCATAAGCAGAGCCGCAAAACGGATCTTTTTCATTGGAATAATTCCTTTCATAAATTATTTTATAATAATATAATACCATTTTTTTACCCCGTTGTCAAGCGATTTCGCAAATTAGCGAAAAAACTTGCCAACGGGGCATAGTTGTTTAGTTATTAGGCTCAAAAGCCGCTTTAAGCGCCTCATATTTCTTTTCTGCGCTATCCTTATCGGGAGCGCAAACACAATAGTAGAACTTGCATTTCGGCTCTGTTCCGCTGGGACGGACAGCTACCCAACATCCGTCCTCAAAGATGAAGCGGAGAACGTCGGAAGCGGGGAATCCCGCGTTTTTCATTTCGTCCGAAAGGTAATCCTCTACCTTTACAACCTTCACGCCGCCAACCTCTGCAGGCGAGCTTGCACGCAGACCCGCGGTAAGCGCCGCGATCTTTGCCTTGCCGTCAAGACCGTGGAAGTAGAAATTCGACTGCGAATCAAGGTAGTAGCCGTATTTCTTGTGGATCGCCTCAAGAACGTCGATGAGCGAAAGACCGTAATTCTTGTAGTAAGCCGCCGCCTCGCAGAGCATAAGAGATGCCTGAACGCCGTCCTTGTCGCGTACAAAATCCGAGATAAGACAGCCGTAGCTTTCCTCATAGCCGAAAACGAAGCCGTAATCGCCCGCGGCACGGTGTTTTGCGATCTTTTCGCCGATGAACTTAAATCCGGTCAGAGTCTTTTCTACTTTAACACCGTATCTCTCGCAAATGCGGTCGCCGAGATCGGATGTAACGATCGTGGTCAGCATATAAGGATCTGCGGGGAGCGAATTTTCGGTAGTGCGGCGCGAGAGAATGTATTCAAGGAGTACAGCCGCCGACTGGTTGCCCGTCATAAGAGTCATTTCACCCGCCTTGTTCAAAGCAGCAACGCCGAGACGGTCGCAGTCGGGGTCGGTAGTGATGACAATGTCGGCGCCCGTTTCCTTTGCAATCTTGAGCGCCTCGGTATAAGCCTTGGGCGACTCGGGATTGGGCGATTCGGTGCCCGAAAAATCGGGATCGGGATCGCACTGCGAAAGAACGGGAATGACCTCATATCCGCAATCCGCAAGCACGCGGCGAACAGGTACGTTTCCTGTACCATGCTGAGGTGAGTAAACGACCTTGAGCTTTGCGGCGCTTTCTCTGTCGCGCGAGATCGAGATATTTTCAACACGCATAGCGTATTCGTCGTCAATGGAGGAATCGAGCATAACGATTCTGTTGCCCGCCTCTTCGAGGGAAAGGCAAGGAACCGCAAGCTCATCCTTGACCTCGCCGACAAGTCCGATGACCTTCTCACTTTCTTCAAGAGAAAGTTGACAGCCCTCGGAATCGTAGATCTTATATCCGTTATATTCGGGCGGATTGTGCGAAGCCGTGATCATAACTCCTCCCGCCGCGCGCATCTTGCGGACGGAGAAGGAAAGCATAGGCGTGGGGCGGAGCGAATCAAAGATATAAGCCTTGACTCCCGCAGCAGCGAAAACGCCCGCAGTTGCAAGAGCAAACTCGCGCGAGCAGCGGCGGTTATCGTGCGAGATAACAACGCCCTTTTCTGCGGCATCAGCGCCAAGACTCTTGATATATTCAGCAAACGCGCGGCTTACGCGCATAACGGTGTAAATATTCATTCTTCCGATACCCGCGCCAAGAATACCTCTCATACCGCCGGTACCGAATTCAAGCTCTGCGGCAAAACGTTCAGCAATAGCCTTCTCGTCGCCCTCGATCGAAACAAGCTCATTCTTAAGCGCCGCATCAAGCCCCTCAAATCCGAGCCATCTATTATAATCATTCATATATTTTTTGGATGACATTCAAGTTCTCCTGTTCAAAAAATAATACTCTAATATTATACTATATTTGAAAACTTATTTCAACCCCTGAAGATGAAAAAAAGCAGACTTTTCATCGCAAGAGAAGACAAAAAAGTAGTTGCATCGACTAAAAAAGCATTCCACCCGACGGAATATCGCCGGGTGGAATCTGATTTATTAATCATCACTTTCAAAAAGCGGCGCAAGCGTCCCATAAATCTTCTCAAACACTCGGTAACCTTTTTCATAGACAGCTACCGCCTCGGGATTGGGAGTATAGACGTTGGCGATCTTGACGCGGCGTGCGGCATCCTCGATGTTGTCGCAGAGTCCGAGACCTACGAGAGCGCAATAGGCTGTGCCCAAAGTTCCCGCGTGGCGGGTGGCAGCAGGGACTTCTATGGTCACGTTCAGCACGTCGGCGAGTATTTGCATCCAGATACCGCTGCAAGAGCCGCCGCCGATGGCGCGCACTTTTTCGGGAATAGAGCGTCCCTTTTCTTTGAGGTTATATTCTGCGCCCATTTTGAGTTGATAGCAAACACCTTCCATTACCGCGCGGCACATGTGGCGGCGGTCGTGTATCGCGCCGAGTCCGAGAAAATTGCCTCGGGCATCTCTGCCGAAGAGGGGTGGTCGCTCACCGTAAAACCAAGGCGTTGCAAAAACGCCCTCCGAACCTGCGGGGATCTCGGATATTTCCCGATCCATCAGGGCATATATACCGTCGCCGAGGGACTTTTTTTCTTCCCCGTAAAAGCGATCGATTGCCCAGTTATATGAAAGTCCGATAGCCTGCGAGCCCATTATGTGTACGTCGCGTTTTGCATCGAACGGGGAGAAATATAACTCTTTGAATTCGTGCGCAAGAGTGTAGCCGATCCATCCCGATGAACCGAAATAAACGTGCACGCCGCCAATGGCTGCTGTTCCCGCGCCCATTGCAATGGCGTTGATATCGCTCGTGCCGCCAAAAACCGGCACATCTGCAGGCAGACCGAGTTCAGCGGAAGCCTCCTCGGTGACGTATCCCACAAGACCGTGCGAGGGCGCGACCTGCGGGAATTTCTCTCGCGGAATATCCATAAATTCCATTATCTCGGCATAATAGGCATCCAATTTTGGATCGCAAGAGTGCACAAAGCTGTTGCCCTCGTCCACCGATGCTACACCGGTCGCCCTCCATTTGATATAAGAGTTGACTTCGAAAACCGAAACAGCTTTTTCGAAAACCTCCGGGCGATGACGGCGAAGCCAAAAAAGCTTGGGCCAATAATCCGCCGAGTTAAACGTACCCTCACCAAACCGCTCGTTGAGCAGCCTTGCCTCCTCCACAGAGCGGGAATCAAGCCAAATGATACTGCGGTGAAGCACATTTCCTTCATCGTCAACGGGAATGATGCCCTTCCACATTGTGTCGAGCGCGATACCCATTACATCCTCGGGCGCAACGTTACCCTTTTCAAGCACGGCGCGGGTAACAGAGCAAACACCACGCCAATAATCAGCAGGATCCTGCTCTGCGATGCCGCCATCGGCGGTATATAGCGGATAAGAAACCGTAGCGGTATAAGCTACGTCACCCTCGGGCGTGACAAGAGCGCCTTTTACGCCGCTTGTGCCGAGATCGTATGCCAAAACATATTTTTTCATGACTTAATTCTTCAATCCTTCGATATATTCCTCAATAGTCACAACGCTGCCCTCGCGTCTTGAGCGTTCAGCCGCGAAGGTGACAAGGTGGTTTTCGATCGAAGTGGAAATATCTGTTATGCTGTTGCCGTTGTAGGTGCCGCAAAGGAATTGGCAGAAAGTTCTCATAATACCTCTGTCGCCGCCTCCGTGGCCGCCCGTGATCTCTTGATCGGCAACCGCGTCTGCAACGAGGATCTCGCTCTTCTTTTTGGTTTCAAATTCGTAAAGAGTGACCGCGGCATCCGACATATTTGCGTAGATCTCTCCCTTGGTGCCCATAATATGGATCCGTCTGCCGCCCTTGTTGAAAGCGCTCATTGTAAATGAAACAGTCGCACCGCTCTCGTATTCAAGGTTGACTACCTGGTGGTCAACAACGTCATTGTCGCACCGGAATACACAGCGACCGTAATTAGTTTCGGTAAGAACACGGCGAACGTCCTCTTCGGTGGGATTGTGCTTCCTCGATGCGCGCCCAATATATGAGGATTTCTCGCAAGCATAGATCTTCAGCGCGTTGTAAGGACATTCCTCTCCCACGGGACAGCCCATATAGCAGAATTCGGGCGCACCC
>JAZQJB010000016.1:0-6862 GCA_045541375.1 Eubacteriales bacterium
TCCGACTTATTCTAGCGGGTTTCCCTATGAACAGTGTGTTTTTTGCACCACGGGCAATATTTCTTCAACTCCATACGGTCGGGGTTGTTGGCCTTGTTCTTGTCGGTGGTGTAATTACGACGCTTGCACTCGGTGCATGCGAGAGTAACCTTGACTCTGGAATCATTAGCCATATTGTCGGCACCTCCTGTGATAGTTTATTTGACCGCTTCTTGGTGCGGTCGGCGTACCTCCCTCTTGTCGACGTCGGACTCGGCTGTGGTGCTGCCTTGTCCACTCTTTTCGGTAAAATCACACGAAAAAAGAGCCTCTGCCAACAGAGGTAGAAATATTATACAACTTTTACGCAAAAAAGTCAATAGCTTTTTCGAATATTTTTTGATTTTTTGATTATTTTTTTGATAAAATTCCACGCGGTACATAAAATTCTCTTTTCGTGACAAAATAAGGTGGGAAACAAAACCCATGTATATGCTTATATATAAAGGAAGGATTTCACAAATGAAAGAAAGAACCAAAAGATTCATCACGGTCAGCGGAAGCATGCTCACCGCGCTTTCGATCGCGCTTGCATTGCTTGCCTTCGTGACCGTAACATCGCTTGCCGCGACCGACACGGGAATGCCCTCCATGAGCGACATCATCCCCGGCGAGGACGGCACCTCTGCTATCTCACTGCCCGAGGGCGGAAACGTAGACTCCGACGTCCTGACACCCGATGACAGCACGCGCACTCCCTCGATGACGAGCGAAACACCCACAACGACACGCCCGGCGACCACCACCGCCCGCCCCTCGACCACCACATCCCCCGACGGCACAGACACCGGTATGCTCGAGGAAGAAGGCGGCAGCATCCTCGGCGCGATCATCGCGGTTATCGTCGTCGTGGCAATCATTCTCGTCGTTATTGCTTTGATCCCGAGGAAGAAGAGATAAGTGAAAATGCAAAATGCAGAATGCAAAATGCAAAATGACCCGATAATTCAATTTTTCGCTTCTTAATTAATTAAGGACTGAATCCAACGAAAGATTCGGTCCTTAATATTTTGGAAATCAATATGATACTTGCAGCCGAATTAACTTTGCATTTTGCATTTTACATTTTGCATTCTTCTTGACAAACCACCAAATTTAGGTTATAATAATAGCATAGACAGAAAACACAACCCACCGGGCTTCGCCTTGTGGGGCGTTCTGCTTTGCAATTTTTAGGCAAAGTGAGGGCGAAAAGGAGATAAAATGGCAGATATTTTCGATCTTTTTGCAAAGATCTCAAAGGAAAGCACGGCGAAAGCAAAGGCGCCGATCGAGTGGCTGGTCGTGGGACTCGGCAATCCCGGGCGCGATTACGTGACCACGCGACACAATGCGGGCTTTCTTGCAATGGATATTCTTGCGCGCAAGAAGGGCGTCGTTTGCGACCGCGCGCGCTTCAAGGCTATGACAGCGGAGTGTGAGATCGCGGGCAAGGGCGTGCTGCTCATGCTCCCGCAGACCTTTATGAACCTCTCGGGCGAGGCGGTGCGCGAGGCGGCGCAGTTTTATAAGATCGCGCCCGAGCATATACTTGTAATATCCGACGATATAAACCTCGACATCGGCAGAATGCGCCTTCGCACAAGCGGTTCGGATGGCGGTCAGAAGGGCCTCCGCAGCATCATTTACCTGATGGGATTCGATAACTTCCCCCGTCTGCGTATCGGCGTCGGCAAGAAGCCGCACCCCGACATGGAGCTTTCCGATTGGGTGCTCTCGCGCTTCACCGACACGGAGCTCAAGCAGCTCGAAAAGCTGATGGGCATCGCCGCAGAGTGTGTTGAGTTCTATATCGGCGGCAAGCAAGACGAGGCTGTTCGCCTTTGCAACGCAAAGCACGACCAATTGTAAAACTATGTTTTATTATTAACTATTTTGGTGAATAAATGAATATCACAGTTAATAAAAGCTCGGAGCTGGTTCTTTCGGCGATCAGGAGTGACGCCGAGTACAAGCAGCTTCTCGATGCGGTGAATCTGCAAAGAAGAGCGCGCCCGAAGCCCGTTGTCGTTTCGGGTCTTTGCGAGGGCGCGGGTGACGCGCTTTGCGCCGCTCTTGCGGGCGACTTGCCGGGCGGACGCCCCGTGCTGATCCTTTGCCCCGATGAAAAAACGGCGCGAAGGATGAGGGATACCGTCAATGCCTTCGGGCTGAAGAGCGCGTATTACCCGAACCGCGACCTCAATATGTATAATATTTCTGCCTCGCGCGAGTTTGAGCAAGCGAGGCTTTCTCTGCTTGTCGCGCTTCGCCGCGGCGAGCTTGACGTTGTGACCACAACTCCCGAGGCGGCGCTTTCCTACACCGTCCCGCAGGGCGTTTTGGCGGAAAATCTGATAAATATCTCGCTCGACGGCGAAATCTCGCCCGCAGAGCTTGTAAACCGACTCTGTACCGCGGGCTACGTCCGCTCCTCGCTTGCCGAGGGCGCGGGACAGTTTGCGCAGAGGGGCGGTATCGTCGATATTTGCTACACCTCTGCGGGAGTCGACCGCGCCGTGCGTATCGAATTTTTCGGCGACGAGATCGACCGTATGGGCTTTTTTGACGTTGCCACACAGCGCGTCAGCGAGAACGTGCAGAGTGTGCTCATTCCGCCCGCCCGAGAGATCGTTGCGGACTCGGAAAAGCTGCTCGCAATCAAGAAGTCGATCGCAAATCTTCGCAAAAAGTCGAAGGACGCGCGCCTTTCCGAGACCCTCGAGGGCGAGATAAGCGCGATCGAGCTTGCAATCTCCGCGGGTACGGAGGTCAGATTCCTCGATAAATACATTTCGCTGATCTACCCCGAAAAAACCACGCTCCTTGACTACTTTTCACCGATGTCGCTCTGCCTGATGCGCTCCGCGGCGTCTGCTGAGGATGCTTTCAAGAGCGCGGTCTGGCACTCGGATGAGCAGGTCAAGACGATAGTGGAATCGGGCAGCCTTGAGGCGAAATATGCCGAATTTTCGGCTCCTCTTGAAAAATGGAACGCTTTCGTGGCGTCGCACACCACGGTTATGATCGATTCGCTCGTTCAGGGGCTTTCGGGCAAGGCTCTCGGCGGTCTTTTCGGCTTCCGCTCGAAGCACGCGCTCTCGACTGCGGACAACGATGAGCTCCTCCGCGAGGAACTTGAGGGACTCGCAAAGGGCGGCTACCGCATGATCCTTATGGCGGGCGACGAAAGCAAGGCAAAGAACTACGCGGGTATGCTCTCGGAAAACTGGGGCATCAAGGCGTATTTTATAGATGGAAACGAGCTCCCCGAGCTTGCAAAACTCCCGCGCGGCGAAGCTTTCGTCATCGCGGGCGCACCCACAGCTCCTTTTGAGCTCCCCTCTCCCAGATGCGCCGTCATCTCGCTGACGATCACCGAGGGCGGCAGAGCGGAGAAGAAGAAGCGCGCGGCAAAATCGAAAAAGGACGGCGCGGCACAGCAGATCCTCTCCTATGCCGACCTTTCCGAGGGCGACTACGTCGTTCACGAGGCGCACGGTATCGGTCAGTATATGGGTCTGACCACAATGACCGTCGACGGCGTGACGCGCGACTATATCACGATCCAGTACGCGGGCAGCGACAAGCTCTTTATGCCTGTCGAAAAGCTCGATAAGGTGTCAAAATACATCGGCGCGCATTCGGACGACGGCACTCTCCGCCTCTCGAAATTCGGCAGCGCCGAGTGGGGCAAGACCAAGGCGCGCGCCAAGGCAACGATGCGCGACATTGCAAAGGAGCTCATCGCTCTCTATGCCGAGCGTCAGCGCCGACCCGGCTTTGCCTTCTTCCCCGACGATGATTTTCAGCGCGATTTCGAGGCGGCTTTCGAGTTTGATGAGACCGACGCACAGCTCGACGCGACCGAGGATATCAAACAGGATATGCAAAAAGCCGTCCCGATGGACCGTCTGCTTTGCGGCGACGTCGGATATGGAAAAACCGAGGTCGCATTCCGCGCGATCTATAAGGCGATCCTCTCGGGCAAGCAGGTCGCTCTGCTTGTGCCCACAACGATCCTCGCGCTCCAGCATTATCAGTCGGCGCAGAGCCGAATGAGAGCATTCCCCGTCAATATCGAAATGCTCTCGCGCTTCCGCAAGCCGAAGGAGCAGAGAAAGATCATCGCCGATCTTGAAAAGGGCGACATCGACCTTATAATCGGCACTCACAGTCTGCTTTCCGAAAGCGTGAAATTCAAGGATCTCGGACTCCTTGTTGTTGACGAGGAGCAACGCTTCGGCGTGGCTCAAAAGGAAAAGATCAAGCAAAGATCGGGCAACGTGGACGTCCTTTCGCTCTCGGCAACTCCCATTCCGCGAACGCTGAATATGGCAATGTCGGGAATTCGCGATATTTCGCTTCTCGACGAAGCACCCGGCGACCGTCAGCCCGTGCAGAGCTACGTCCTCGAGCACGACGAGCTCATCATAAACGACGCCATCCGCCGCGAGCTTTCCCGCGGAGGTCAGGTCTTCTACCTTTATAATTTTGTTGAAACCATCAGCTACACCGAAGATAAGATCAGAAGCGCATTCCCCGAGGCAAACGTTGTTGTCGCTCACGGAAAGATGGATAAGGATCAGCTTGAGGACATCTGGCGCGATATGATAACCGGAGAGATCGACGTTCTCGTTTCGACCACCATCATCGAAACGGGTGTCGACGTGCCGAACGCGAACACTCTGATCGTTGAAAACGCGCACAGAATGGGACTTTCACAGCTCCATCAGCTCCGCGGACGAGTCGGACGCTCGCCAAGACGTGCCTATGCGTATTTTACATTCCCGAGAGGGCGCGCGCTGACCGAGATCGCGGAAAAGCGACTTGAAGCCGTCCGCGAATATACCGAATTCGGCGCGGGATTTCAGATCGCTCTGCGTGACCTTGAGATACGCGGCGCGGGCAACGTCCTCGGTGCCGAACAGCACGGCCATCTCGATGCCATCGGCTATGACCTTTATATCAAGCTTCTAAACGAGGCTGTGCTTGAGGAAAAGGGCGAGAAGGTCGAGGAAAGCGTCGATACGACGGTCAGCCTGAATATTAATGCCTATCTGCCCGACAGCTACGTTACCAATGCGGCGCAGAGAATGTCGCTCTACAAAAAGATCGCGCACGTGCGGAACGAAAGCGACACCGAGGATCTTTACGAGGAGTTTTGCGACCGCTACGGCGAGCCGCCCGAGCCCGTTCTCTTCCTGCTCGACGTTTCACTTCTGCGCGCGCTCGCGCAGAGATGCAAGGTGCTCTCGCTGACGCAGGAGGGAAGACAGGTTTCTATCCGTCCCACAGAATTCGATCTTGAAATATGGCAGGAAATTTCCGAAATGCCGGGCGTAAAGCTTCGTGTCGTGGTCGCCGAGGAGCCCTATCTTGTGCTTTCCCTGCGCGAAAAGGACGACCCGCTTGCGATTCTTTGCGAAATATTCAAAAAATATCTCAAATTATTGGGAAATAAGGGATAGACAAACGCAAAAAAATAGTGTATAATATTATAAAATTGAAAAAGGAATTTTTATAATGAAGATATTTAGAAAAATTACGGCTGCCGCGCTGGCGCTTGTGATGCTCCTTCTCTCACTTGTCGGATGCTCGAGCCTCGGCACTCCGGTTATGGAGCTTGGCGGCACCGAGATCACGGCAAATATGATCGAATTCTGGCTCTCGCGCTACAAGGCGCAGTTTGAGCATTATTATGGCGAAGCCGTTCGCAAGCAGTATGGACTTGACAAGGTCGATCAGTTCTGGCCCCTCGTTGCCGATCCCGCAACCGGCGAGACCTACGATGACGTCATGTCGGGCTTCATTTATGAAAACGCGCAGACCTATCTCTGCTCGCTCTACCTCTTCGATCAGTTCGGACTGTCGCTCCCCGCTTCTACTGTCGAGGAAGTTGACACCTACATTGCCGATCTTTGTGAAAACTACGCATCGGGCTCGAAGTCGGAGTTCAACGCGCTCCTTTCGAACTACGGCGTAAGTATGAAGATCCTTCGCGAGCTTTATCTTATCGACGAAAAGGTTGATTACCTTCAGGAATATCTTTTCGGCACAGGCGGAACGCTCGGCGTAACGAAGATCGATAAGGAAAATTATTATCAGCAGAATTACGTGCGTATGCGCCAGATCTGCTTCTTCATCAACGAGTGCCCCGAATATGACGAAAAGGGCAATCCCGTTCTTGATAAGGACGGCTACACAAAGTACCGTGATATGACCGCTGCCGAGACCCAGGAGGCAAGAGCTCGCGCTGCCGATGCTCTCAAGAGCATCAATTCGGGCGCCGATTTCCTTGACGTTTCGAAGGAGTATGACGAAAATCCCACCGACGATATTTATGCCGGCGGCATTTATATGAGCAAGGATTCCGCAATGGGAACCGACGCGGCTCTTGAAAAGATCTATAACGAGCTTCAGGCAATGGAGGTCGGACAGATCAAGCTAATCGAAACCGAAAACAACCTACACATCGTAGAAAAGCTCGAGCTTGACGAGGGCGCATACGATAAGACTGCAAACACCGATTTCTTCACCTTCTACGATGCCGAGCTCGGCGCACTTGAAACCTTCGAGCAGTATCTCAAAGAACCGCTCTTCCTCGAATACATCGCAGAAAGCCTCGAAAAGTACTCCGCAGAAGTTAAGATCGACGAAGAACTTCTTAATAAGTATAAGTTGAGTACGGTAGAAGCGAACTATTACTATTGATCTGCGGGGCAGATCAAATGATAATCACGCTTCGCGTGAATGATGATCGGCTGGCGCCGAATGATGATCCGCTGCGCGGAATGAGTAATTGAGGCGGATATGTCTTCGAATATGCTTAAAGAAAAATCGG
>JAZQJB010000017.1:0-28097 GCA_045541375.1 Eubacteriales bacterium
GTTCTATAAAACAGCTTACATAAGCTCTCGCCGTGTCCCCTCATCACCCGCTGCGGCGGGAGCTTCTCCCAGGAGAAGCCTGGGGAGGCTAACGCTTTGAGCTAAATATTTCTCTCTTAGAGAAATGCTAAATTTTTGCTATGCAAAAGCTAAATACGCGCTTTGCGCGAGCTAAATATTCCGCTGAGCGGAATGCAATGGTAGAAATTTGCCAAGGCAAATTTCAATTTAATAAATAATTCGAAGATTCGAGAATTCCAAACGAAGCTCACAGTAATCCCAGGCTTCTCCTGGGAGAAGCTCCCGCCGCAGCGGGTGATGAGGGGACACCCAGAATGCTTTGTTAGCACTTGTCTTTTAAGAATTTTTGTAAATTGTACTTTTATACTTGACAGAGAACAAATGTTTTGATATAATATAAAAGAACACTTGTTCTAAAACGTGTGAAAGGGGTATTTTGATGAAAGACAGATGCATATTACACATTGATATGAATAACTTTTTTGCCACCGTCGAATGCCGGGGAAGGGAGGATCTTATCGGCAAGCCCGTTGCGGTCGGAGGTGACGCGGAGGCTCGGCACGGTATCATTCTGGCGAAAAATTACGAGGCAAAATCATACGGCGTCAGCACGGGCGAGAGCATTTTGGAAGCTCGCAGAAAATGCCCGCAGCTTGTGATCCTGCCGCCTCATTATGATGAATACGTCAGGGTCTCGCGCGCCGCACGGAGGATATATTCGGATTACACCGATCTCATCGAATCCTTCGGAATCGACGAATGCTGGATAGACGTCAGTGACAGCGAATACCTCTTCGGCAGCGGCGTCAGGATCGCGGACGAGATTCGCGAAAGGGTGAAGCGCGAGCTCGGCGTGACAGTTTCGATAGGGGTATCATTCAACAAGATCTTTGCCAAGCTCGGAAGCGATTTGAAAAAGCCCGACGCAACAACCCTGATCTCGCGCAAAAATTTCAAAACCTTGGTTTGGCGGCTGCCCGCCGAGGAGCTTCTTTTCGTCGGCAGATCGACCAAAAGGCGGCTGAATACTCTCGGTATTTTCAGCATAGGTGAGCTTGCAAATGCAGACTCCGATCTGCTTTCCCGCTTTTTGGGAAAGAACGGGCTTATGCTCCAAAATTTTGCTTTGGGTAGGGATAGCGCTCCCGTATTGCAGAAAGACACCTTTTATGCGGTAAAAAGTGTGGGAAACAGCACCACTACGCCGCGTGATATTTCCACTCTGCGCGAGGCGGAAATCGTTTTTGCCGTGCTTTGCGAGAGCGTTGCCGTCCGTCTTCGCAGGGAGGAGAAAAAGTGCCGCACCGTCAGCATATCGGTCCGCTCGAGCGACCTTTCGTGGTGCTCGAAGCAATGCCGCGTCGAGCCGACTTATTCCGAGCGCGAGATATACCACGCGGCAATGGTGCTTTACGGCTCGGTAAATTGCGGTGCTCCGGTGCGCTCGCTCGGGGTTTGCGGCTCGGATCTTTGCCCCGAGAGAGATGAGCAGATGTCAGTTTTCGACGGTGAGACCGTAGGCCGCGCGCGCCTTGAGGTGCTTGAAAAAACAGCGGACAGCATACGTGATCGGTTTGGCAAATACGCCATTCGCCGCGGCTTGATGCTCGAGGACAGAACACTTTCCGGATTTGCACCTTATGAAGATCACACCGTCCATCCGATTTCGTTGAGAACAAAATAAACTGTTGACAAAAATGAAGTTAAGTGCTATAATTAAACTATCAAAATATTTTTTAAGGAGACTATTATGAATCAGACAAAGAAATTGCTTATTATAGCTCTTGCTGCAATTCTGGTCGTGAGCTCTGTCGGAATCGGTATCGGTATTTTTATGAATCGTCCCGAAACCGTGATGAAGACCTCGGTGCAGAATTTGCTTCAGGATGCTTTCACACGTCCGGAGATCGAAGTCGTTTCCGGATTTATGCAGAGCGGCTCGGTTGAGCTTATTCTCGGCCTTTCTGCAATGGACAATGAGGTATCCCTTGAATATAAGGAATATTTCGGACTTGCGGATTATGAGACCTATATCGAAAAGGTCAAGCTGAACGTCAACGATTTCTCTGTTGACGGAAGCGCATATATCGGTGAAGATTACATGTACGTATCCGCCCCCTCGCTCTACAACAGCCCCATCGGCCTTGTTCGCGGAAAGACCGCAGAGGAATTTGAGGATTCGCTCTTTGCTTTTGAGTCGGGCAGTGAATTTGAGCTTGACGAGGAAACCTCCGATGCCATCAAGATCTTCTGCAAGATCTATGATGATGCAAAGGATAAGGAAGCAGTTAAGGATATCGAGGAGCTTCTCACCTCTTACGTAGAGCTTCTTGTAAATTCCATTGGTGATCATGCCGATATCGAAAAGGAAAATGACAAGATCAAGATCCACGGTGAGCAGGTCAGCGCAAAGATGATCATCGTTGAGATCGACGCTGAATGCATCTACAACGTTATCTCCGATCTTTACGATGAGCTAAAGGATGACAACAGGATCCCCAAGCTTATCAAAAAGTACAGCAAGCTTGCCGAGGGATACATTGAGGGCACCGTTCTTGAGGGCGAGCTTCAGTCCCATCTCGGCGGCGACGAGGACGATGATTTTGCCGAGGTCCTTCTTGAGGCTTACGATGACGTTCTTGATGAACTCGACAGCCTTGTTGATGAGATGGAAGATACCATGGACGAAGCTGACGGCTTCAAGCTTGTAGTTGAGATGGCAACCAAGAAGTCTTCCTCCGATCTTATGGCAGTTGAGGTTATCGCAAAGGCAGACGGCGAAAAGGTTGAGATTGCGAACATCCAGTTCGGCAAGGCAGGCGTAAAGAAGACGGATAAGATCACCGTTGATATCATGGGCGAAATGTACGCCGAGCTTGCGATCAAGCAGGACGATAAGGATGCCTACAAGGCTGAATTCACCCTTGAAGAGGGTGAACAAGAGGTTATGAACGTATTTACCAAGATCGACCGCGCAGGCGGCAAGTTCTCATTTGGTGCAACTGTCGACGGTGAGACCTATGAGATAAAGGGTAATTACGACAAGTCCGGCAAGAAGCACACATTTGATTTTAAGGACGTTACATACACCGATTCCACAGGTGAAGAGATCTCGATGATCGACACCCTCCTTGCGGAGGCAGAGGGCGAAGAGATTGACTTTGAACTCAAGGTCATCATTTGCGAAAACGATAAGCCCAAGCCCCTTGCAAAGGGTAAGGTCAAGTCCGCATTCGAGCTTGATGATGAAGATTTTGAAGACGTCAAGATAGCTGTTGAAGAGCTTATCGAAGAGGCAAAGAATTCAATCAAATCGGCAAGTTCAGAGGGTGAAGCAGTAGCACCCGAGCTCGGCTGGTAAAACTCAATAAAAATAACACCGCGGTCGGATTTATCCGACCGCGGTGTTATTTTATTTTTATTTATTTTGCTTCAACGATATTTGCCGAATCAAATACGATCTGAATAACTCTTTCGCGGTTGAGCTGATAACGCAGGTAGCCGGGATAGTAGTAGTATTCAAACATTGCTTCGATTGAAGCACGGTCATAGTTGTAGCCGTAGCTGTTGTAATAATCTATATAATAATCGAGAGCCTTGTTGTATTCGTCGTCGGTGTAGCTCTTACCCTCTGCTTCGAGAATGTAGTATATTACCATATCCTCAAGCACGGATCTTTCAGCCGTAGCGCGAAGGGTAGCCTCATTTTCGCCGGTTGCAGTCATATATGCCTCGTAGGTCATGCCAAGCTTTTCAGCCTGCAGGGTCATATAGCTGACGTTCGACTGATAGTAGTAAAGATACTGCTCATTGGGGTAAGAATAAACGGTTGCTTTTTCGATAAGCATTTCTGCGATCTTGTCGCTCACCTGGCTCAAAAGCTCGGATTCATTGAGATCGGAAAGATATTCCTTATAATATACCATAAAATCATCAAGGTTCTTGTAGTCACCGCCCGTGAGCTTTTCGATGTGCTCGGGCTTGATGTCAAAAACTCTCTTGCCGTAAACGGTGATCTCAAAAACCGCTTCCTTGCCCGCAAGAGCTTCGTTGTAATCGGTGGGGAAGGTGACGGGAACGTTCACGGTCTCGCCGATCTTCGCGCCGATGATACCCGAGGCAAATCCGGGTATATATCCGCTGTCGTGGTCGTTGACGATCATACCGACATTCGCGGTGGAGGATCCACCCTCGAATACCTCGCCGTTCAGCTTGCCGACGAAGGAGATCTCAACGTAGTCCCATTCCTCAACCACGCCTTCGGTCACGAGTGTATAGCTGCAATCAATGGTTCCGTTGGATTTGTAATAATCAAACAGAGCCGAAAGATTTGCGGTAAGAACCTTATCAGTGAGCTCGGGCGGGAGAGACTCTGCTTCGATAGTAAGACCCTTGTAGTCAACCTTGACATAATCCGAAAGCTTGAGACCGGCATAGCTCGGTTTTGAGCCGAAAACGGGCTCGTCGGATGCGCTTGTGTCTTCGGAAGTCGTGATGTCACCCGGCAGAGGACGCTGGGTAACTTCGGGCTTTTGCGTAATGCCCGCCTCGCCGAACATCGAGGTGATGCACGAGGTGAACATCATGCAAGATATAATAAGTAATGCCATAAGGCAGATAAATTTCTTTTTCATAATAATCTCCAATTTCCTTTTAATGAAAATACCGCATCTTCGGCTTCGCCGCAGATACGGTATTTTCTTCGGGTAAGCCTTATGCTTCCTTCTTAGCGATAACTTCCTTGCCGTCATACATGCCGCATTCGGGGCAAACGTGATGAGCCTTGATGAGTGCTTCACAGTTGGGGCACTTTACAAGACCGGGAGTAACAAGCTTCCAGTTAGCGCGTCTCTTGTCTCTGCGAGCTTTGGATGTTTTTCTCTTCGGTACTGCCATAACCTACACCTCCTATATTTCTACAAAAAAGATTTACTGATTTATTCGTCGTCCTGCTCGAGAAGCTCACGGAGCTTATTCCAGCGGGGATCGATCTCGCGCGGTGCGCAATCGCATTTTTCAGCCGTCATTTTCTTTCCGCACTTGGGGCAAAGACCGCGGCAATCGGGAGAGCAGAGAAGCCTTGACGGTAGCTCAAGGTATATCGACTCAATGATCGCATCGTCGGGCTCAAGAATACCGCGTTTGACAACAAGGTATTCGTCAGCCTTTTCTTCAAGCACATCGTCCGAAAGAGTTCCCTCGGTTACGATGGTGCGGTCAAAATCGAATTCGAGCAGAGCCTCGACAGGGTCAAGGCAACGCGCGCACTCTCCGCGGTAGGGCACGGTAACGCGCGAGGTGAGTGTAACCAGACCTGCGCTTCCGCTCACCTTGCCCGAGATACGGGCACCGGGGAGATATTCGATACCAAACGGTGCGGCATCGGGGAAGATCTCGCCGTCTATCGGCAGCTCGCGGATCTCACCGCGCAGTATTGCAGACAGATCAATAAGCATTCTTAAAATCCTCCCATGAAACGGCATAAAAAGCGACAATACATATTATAATACGGAAATCGCAAGATGTCAAGATGAAATTATGAATTTCTCGTGATAAATTGTAAAATTCCAGACATATTTTCGATTTTTGGGCTAAAATCAGCCTACAACGACGGTATAAGCGCCCTCGGAGAGCGGGAAGAGGATGCGGTCGCCCCGACGTCTGCCGTTCATTTCTTCAAGCGTGAAATCAACTCCGTTGATCTTCAGCTTGTCGGAATCCGAAACGAGAGATACCGTTGCGGCGCTTTCCTCGGGGATGATGAAGCTGTATTCAAATCTGCCGTCAACAGAAACCCAAGCGCTCTCAATGCGTCCTGCGACAGAGTCGAAGGATGCGCGTGCTGTGGTGATGCGCTTCTGTCCCTCGGGGATCTCGTCGTCCTGTCGCATATCGGGTGTGGGAGCGAGGAAGAAGTGTTCCCAACCGGGAGCCTCTGTGTCGGGCTTGATTCCGCACATACCGGAATAGAACCATTCCGCAACCGCACCGTAAGCATAGTGGTTGAAGGAGTTCATGCCGACGTCGCCGAATCCGCGCTCAAGCGTATAGGAATTCCATCTCTCCCAAACGGTGGTCGCACCCTGGCGGACCGAGTAGAGCCAGCTGGGGTCGCGTGTCTGGAGAAGGAGCGAGTAGCAAAGCGAATGCAGACCGAGCTTTTCAAGTGTCTGATTGAGAATACCCGTGCCGACAAAGCCCGTCGAGAGGGTGTAATCGTTGTCAACGATCTTCTTTTCGAGTCTGTCAATATAAAGCTGACGGTCTTCCTCGGGAACGAGGTCGAACGCGAGTGCGAGCAGGTAAGCTGTCTGTGTCTGAATGTTCAGGTCGCCGTTTTCGATATATCTGCATCTGAAGTGAGAAACGATGCGCTCACGCAGCTCTGCGTAATGTGCCGCGCGCTCGGGCTTGCCGAGGATCTCGCAGAATTTCTTCATAAGAGATGCGTCGTATGCGTAGTAAGCAACCGCGATATATCTCTTGTCGGTCACGTCATAGTTGAGCCAGTCACCGTAAGCGGTGTTGGGACCCTCAAGGCCGAACTGCTCGAGATACTGCATATAATACTCCATCGAGTCGAAATGCTCGCGGAGGATCTCGGTATCGTTATACATCTCATAGAGCTTGTTGGGAACGATAAGGCAAGCATCTCCCCAAGCGGCGTTGCCGTTGTTGCCGTTAAAGACTCTCGGGATAACGTCGCAATATGCGCCGTCGAAGCCCTGCTGCGAGTCGCGCGCGTCGCCGAGCCACTTGTGCATAAAGGAACGGATGTCGGCAAGGTATGCCGCCGCGCCCGCAAAGATCTGCGTGTCGCCCGTCCAGCCAAGACGCTCGTCACGCTGAGGACAGTCGGTGGGTGCGGTGAAGTAGTTTCCTCTCATACCCCAGACGATATTGGAATAGAGGCGGTTGACCTCGGGATTGTCGCAGTAGAAATCACCGGTCTCGGTGAACTCGGAGCAAATGACCTCGCCCGCAACCGAGAGAACGTCGATGTCGTTGTCGGCGCGGATCTCAAGATAGCGGAAGCCGAAGAAGGAGTGGGTGGGGAAGTAGGTCTCGATTCCGTTGCCCGAAGCGACGTAAACAAGGCGCGCGAGTGCGGAGCGGTAGTTCTTGATATACATACTGCCCTTGGGACCATCGTTTCCGCGCGCGGGATCGCCGCTGTCGTTGAGCATTTCGGCAAAGTAAACGGTGATCTTGGTGCCGCGGGGTGCCTTGAACATAAGGATCGGTCGGCCGACCATATTCTGACCCATATCAAGGATCAGAGCCTCACCGAACTCAAGTCTTGTCTGCTCGCACCAGTCGCCGACGCTCTTGGAGAGGATGTTGATCTCGCCGTATTCCGAGCCATCGTGGATGGTGCCGTTGTGGCAAACAGCCGAAATGGGGCGCAGAAGAAGCTCGTGGCGCGGTCTGATGGCGGGACCGACAAGGGGAACGATCTCGCAGGTGCAGTCGGTGAAGTGGACAGCATTTACCCACTCGTGTGCCTCGGGAGCGATTGAGGGCTCGGGCACGGTGGCATCGTAGTATTCGCCGTCCCAGATGTCGGCAAACATAACGGGACCGCAAATGGAAGCCTTCCAGTCCTCGCCCGACGCGATGATCTCGTTTTCGCCGTCAGCGTATTCGATCTCGATCTCGCCCGCGAATGCCGTAGGCTTGAAGCCGTAGAATCCGAAGGAGATCCTGCCCGTCCACCAACCGGGAGAAACCTCCGCAACGATGCGGTTGTTTTCCTTGCAGAGAGAGGTGACGTCGTATTCGTATTCAAATACGCGGTTGCGGTAGTCGGTCCAACCGGGCTTGTATTCGTCCGCGGTGGGAATGCCGTCGATCTCGTGACCGACGCGCGCGCCGTTTACGAACACGTCGAAGATACCGAGCGCAGTTGCACGGAGTGTGACCTTTTCGACAGCACGTCCGGGCTCGGGCGCAAACTCGCAAAGCAGGTTGAGAAGACCCTTACCCGGCTCGAGATCACGCTCGTAGCTGTTGAATTTCATATTTTTCCAAGGATGCTCGACGGGATTTCCGACAAGCGAAGGATGGGTTATAAATCTTGCTTTTTTCATAATGTTCTCCTTGCGGATTTAAATAGCCAATTGTAAAACTGCGTTTTACAATTGAGACCCGCGCGGCGGGGAATCGCGCGCTTATCGCCGCCGCAAAAATCTTCGATTTTTACGGCTCCCCTCGGCGCACGGACTCGCTTTGCTCGTCTCGGCGGTGTTTTTTCGGCGGCAAAGCCGCCGAAAAAACGGATTTTATTGAATTTAACTGAATTTTACAATCGGCATATTTTTTGGTTAGAATTATTATACTATATTTTTAATAAAAATGCAAGAGATAACGGAAAATCGTTGACATCAAAACAAAAATATAGTAAAATAAAAATGAAAAATATTCAAAAAACACGGAACTTTTGGCTTACTTTTACGTCTGTAACTGTGAAAGGAGTTGATGAGATGAAAAGATTATCGATCTTGTTCACGTTAATAATGATAATCGCACTTTTTCCCGCATGTTCGAGGGATTATGAATTTGAATTTACTTATGAAAGTGACCGAACTGTTTATCTCGTTGGTGAAACTGTGAATATAACGGCAAAGGTGACGAATATTTCGGGCAGAACATACCGATGGAAATACGGACCTTTCTTACCCGGTGTACGGCTCTATTCTCAGCTTGACGACGGTACGCTCGGCGATCCGATCGATCCGTTTCCGTATCTGGCAATAGAATACGCGCCCGAAAATCATAAGGCAAAAGACGGTGAGAGCGGCGAGGCGACGGTTTCGATCCCGATCCCCGAGAATGCTCATGTCGGCAAGTATACGGTAGTGCTTTACTTCGGCGGGGAGAAAAAGGAGTTTTCCGACGCGATAACCGTGATCCGTCCCGCAGAGCAGAACGAAAATGAAAAGTACCGATACAGCCCGATAACCGTGGCGATCGGCGAAGAAGGGATTCATCCGATAAAGTGCGCACTCGGCTCCACGCATTACGTAAACGGCGAGGAGCGTGAAACGGGATGCTCGGACGGTGTATGGTATCTTTTCAATAATCCCGAAACCGATCCGAACGACTTCCCCACGCTCGTCCTGAACGGAAAAGTGGAGATATATGCGTCAACACATTTATCTTATAACGATCGGCCGGCGCTTTACGATATGAATTACGAGTGGATCGAATACGGTGGGGATTTTGAAGGACTTTCCTCTCTCCCCGCGGGCGAATATTTAGTAGTCTTTTCCGAATACGAAAGCGGCGAGGCAGACAATCCGCAGGATTATTGGAAAACGCATTGGGAAAACGTTTTCAAGCTTATAGTAAGGAGTTGAACAAGATGAAAAAACTATCAATTATTCTCTCATTAATAATGCTCATAATCCTGTTCCCATCCTGCGGCGCTGATGACAGCAAACCCGATTTTGAGTTCTTTTATGAGATCGAAAAGACCGAGTATCTGCGAGGCGAGGAGATACGGATCAAAGCGTCTGTCAAGAATATTTCGGGAAGAAAACTGAAATATATGGGTTGCTCCGGCAACGATTATATTCCCTGGGCGGAGCTTTACTGTTTGAACAGCGAGGGTGAATACTGCGGAAAGCTCAATTGCGTGCCGCCTGAAATGCCCGCCAATGTTATAGATAAGACGATAAAAAAGGGCGAGGTCGGAAGTTATACTTATGTAATCGAAATCCCCGACGATGCTGTGTGCGGTGATTATTCCCTCAAGCTTTGGCGCGGGGATGACAGCCGTGTGTTTGAAAACATTCTACGAATAAATGCGATTACTTCTCAAAATGAAAACTCGGAATATGAATACAGCCCGATCGCGGTCAGCTCGGGCGGTAAGACTATAAAACCGATAAGAATGCTTGTCGGCGGCTCGGTTTGGCACGCAGACGGCTCGGGAATGGTCTGTGACGGCATGGGTGCAGGTAAGTTTATGGGAAAAGAATATCTTCTTCCCACGATCCCACTGTTGGTATGCGATGGCGGCATCTCTGTTGAAGTTCCCGAATATAACGAGATCCAGGGCGTGGCTATATACGATCTCAAGTGGGAACGGTTGAACGGCTACAATAATACCTCTCTGCGAGAGCTCGACTACCTGCCCGCGGGAGATTATATTGTAGTCTTTTCTGTGCGGTACGATACGAAACCTCGCGATCCGAGTGAGTACGAGCGGTACGATTACGATGATCTCTTCCGCCTTACCGTACCGTCAAAGACCGTGGAAAAAACAGAGTATAATTACAGCAGCGTAATGATTCAATCGGGTGATTTCGATATAAGACCGATCCAGTGTATGCTCTGGGTCGAGGAGCACAAAAAGGGCGAGTCATTGTCGGGCGACGGCTTTGGCGTTTCGCAGATCATCAATAATAAGGAAGATCACACCGATTTCCCCACACTTTTCTATAAGGGCAATCTACAGGTCTACCCGCCCGTAAACGTGAATCTCTATACCGCAAAGGTGCAAGTATACGATACCGATTATAACGAGCTCAAATATTCCTTTGATAGGATCGAGGATATCCGCGATCTGCTCCCCGGTGAATATCTCATCGTCTTCCGCGAAGTGATCGACGGCAGCGGTTGCGATCCCGAGATTACCGAATACAGGGTTACCTGTAATGAGTGCATTTTCAAATTCATAGTGCCCGAAAGCTCTATCGGCGGTTTCGCTTTTGACAATGTTCAGAAAACCTATAAACCCGGTGATCCCGGCGTCAAAACAAGCGGTTTCAAGAATACGTCAAAGCAAACCGTTACAACCTCCGACGAAGCTGCCGAGAGGGCAAAGAATGAGTGTACCATCGAATACGACACAGTAACGGTACTGCGCGACGGCTGGGATTACGTATGGTCTGTCACCTTCTCCACCCGAGGCACCCTCGGCAGCTGCCAGACGGTTTATCTTAACGATGAAGGTATATCACTTCTCATAGTTTACGGCGAATAAATATTTTCGCGCCTCGAGGTGACGAATTATTCCGGGATTATTTATTGACATCCCACGTACAATATGGTATAATTGAGTTGATCAATACACAAGGAGAATGGCTATGAAAAGAACGTTGATCACTATTATTCTCGTAATTACCTTTATTCTGCCAAGCTGTGGCGGGAATCCGGAATATTACGATACTTGCAAAGATGCATTTTATGCAGTATATGGCGATACCTTTCGCCGGGATTCGCATATATACGAAATATCAGAGCTTTGTTCGATCAAATTTTCCGATGAATTGACACTTTACGCCGTTTATACACCGAATATTTTACCATACAGCTTTGTTTCCTGTGAAATGAAGGAAAAGGATGGAAAATATCGTGTGATTGATTCGTGGGTTTCCAATAAACCTCTTGACGGTATAACCATAGAAGGTTGGTATAAAACCTCCCTCGGCAACGGAACGGATCTTATTTACAAATGGATGGCTACGTCCGCGATCCCCGAGGAACGCGACAGCAGCTATCAGTACCGCGATTTTTCGTTTGAAGACATCAACGGCGACACCGTCGGCATTACACTTGTTTATGACGAATTAGAATCAAAGTATTAAATTAACAATCCCTCGACCTTGATCGGGGGATTTTGTTATTCATAAGAGTGAAGGAGCAAAAATCTCCCACAGGGGAGATTTTACTCCTTCCGAGCCGCCTGCGGGGCGCAGTCGGCTCGAAGCACATAAGAGAGTTTCGCCCTCTGCGGAGGGCGACTTAAGGCGCTGCCTTAAGAAACCGCAAACTTTTGAAAAAGTTTGATCAAAACTTTTCCGTTGCTTTTGTATTTAATAAAAACGAAAATTTCCGCCGCGGCGGAAATTTACCTTTCATTCTGCGCAGCAGATTATCATTCATCATTCTCGCGCAGCGAGATTATTATTCGGCTTCAGCCGACAGCACAAACAAAACCTCGGGGCTGTCCAAGGACAGCCCCGAATATCTATTTATTCTTTCTTTCCCGGTACGATAAGACCGTAGTCTCCGTCGCGCCTTGCGTAAACAACGCAGGTCTCGCCCGATTTGTCATCCTGGAACACGAAGAACTCATGCCCGATAAGGTTCATCTGGAGAATAGCCTCCTCGACGGACATGGGCTTGAGGTCGAATTCCTTGCGGCGTACCACAAAGTCGGTAGCCTCGGAAAGCTCGTCTGCCATTTCCGTGATGCCCGCGGCAACTGCGGCACCCTGAGAGCGAAGTCTCTTTTCGAGCTTTGTCTTGTTCTTGCGGATCTGGCGGTCAATAGTGTCAACTGCGCGGTCGATTGCGTTGCGGAAGGTCGCATCATCGGTTTCACAGCGGAACAGAGTGTTTGCCGCGGCGATCGTGATCTCAATGTTCTCACGGTTACGCTTGCGGCTGAAGGTGACTGTCGCCTTTTCCTCGGTCGCGAAATACTTGTCAAGCTTGGCAAGCTTCTTTTCGGCGAGCTCCTGAAGGTCGGCGGGAACGCTCATGTGTCTGCCTACAACGGTGATTTTCATGTTTTCTTCCTCCTGTACTGTAACTTTGCACCTCGGAAGTGATATTCCTTTGGTACATCTATATTATAGCATACTTTTTGTGCAAAATAAATAGGTTTTTGCAAAAAACTTTGCAAAAATTGTGAATTTGTGCAAAATACCCAAAACTTGCGCCGTGTGCGATTTTTGATTGACTTTTGAGGCTTTTGGTGGTATAATATAGATGTATGGCTTTAATATTGAGGTGCCTTATGGAAGATAAAATTGCTATAAAAAAGGAGCTCTGCGAGCTCCGCGCGAAGGTGGCTTACCACGCGAAAAAATATTACGTTGACGATGCGCCCGAGATCTCGGACTATGACTACGACTTGATGTATCATAAGCTCCTTGCTCTTGAGGAGGAGAACCCCGAATTCTTCGATCCCGCATCGCCCACAAGACGTGTCGGCGGCGCGCCTCTCGATAAGTTCGAGAAGGTCACGCACACCGTTCAGATGAATTCTCTTTCCGACGTTTTTTCCTTCGAGGAGCTTTCCGCTTTCATTGCGGGAGTCGAGAAGGTCATCGGAAAAACTATGTGGTCGGTCGAGCCGAAGATCGACGGTCTTTCGGTTGCATTAAAATACGAAAAAGGAATATTTATTCAGGGCGCAACCCGCGGCGACGGTCAGGTCGGCGAGGACGTAACGCAGAATATCCGCACCATTTTCTCGCTCCCTCTGACCCTGCCCGAGGAGCTTTCCTTCACCGTTCGAGGCGAGGTCTATATGCCCCGCCGTGTGCTTGAATCGATCAACGCAAAGCGCGAGGCAGAGGGTAAGCCCTTGATGGCAAATCCGAGAAACGCGGCGGCGGGGTCGCTCCGTCAACTCGACCCGAAGGTAGCGGCATCGCGCCGGCTGGACGTCTTTATTTTCAATATCCAGGAGGGCTCGCTTTGGCTTGACGGCAGAGAAAGCGAGAGCCACACCGAGATGCTTGATCGCCTTGCAGAGCTCGGATTCCCCGTGATCGGCGAGCGCGTGCGCGTGTCGTCGGAGGAGGAAATATTTGCTCATATCGACCGTCTTGGTTCTCTCCGTGATTCGCTTGAATACGACATCGACGGCGTTGTTATCAAGCTCGATTCAACCGCCGATCGTGTCACTCTCGGCGAGGGTGTCAAGACCCCGAAATGGGCGGCGGCGTATAAATTCCCGCCCGAGGTCAAGGAAACGAAACTCAACTCAATTTCGATCCAAGTCGGAAGGACAGGCGTGCTGACTCCCATCGCGGAGCTTGAACCTGTCCGTCTTGCGGGCACGACAGTATCGCGCGCGACGCTTCATAATTCCGAATTTATCGCCGAGCGCGGCATTATGCTCGGCGACATCGTAAAGGTCAGAAAAGCGGGCGACATCATCCCCGAGATCGTTGCCGCCGTCCCCGAAAAGCGCGACGGAAGCGAGCAGCCTTTCGCGATGCCAGAGACCTGTCCCTCCTGCGGCGAACCCGTCAGCCGCGACGAATCGAGCGGGGAGGGAATTGCGCTTCGTTGCACCAACTCCGCCTGCCCCGCACAGCTTTCGCGCTCGATCGAGCACTTTGCTTCAAGAGGCGCGATGGACATCGACGGACTCGGTCCGCAGATCGTTGAGCTCCTGATCTCAAATGGATTGATACAGACGGTTGCCGATCTTTATACGCTCAAAGCCGAGGATGTTGCCTCGCTCGAGCGAATGGGCGAGCTTTCGGCAAGCAATCTGAGAAATGCGATCGAAAGATCAAAATCGGCGGGTCTGGAAAGACTGATCTATGCCCTCGGAATCCGCAATATCGGCGAGGTTGCTGCAGCCGCGTTGGCAAAGAAATTCAGAACTCTTGAGCTCTGTATGAATGCATCCTTTGACGAGCTTTGCGCGATCGAGGATTTCGGCGAGATCACCGCAAAATGCGTTATCGACTACTTCTCGCATCCCACCAATATCGAGCTCTGCCACCGTCTGATCGATCTTGGATTGCTCACGGAAGCAACCTCAAAGGCACTTGACGACAGCCTTGCGGGACTGACATTCGTGCTGACCGGAACTCTCCCGACAATGGGAAGAAGCGAAGCCTCGGCACTCATCAAGGAGCGCGGAGGAAAGACCGCAGGCTCGGTTTCAAAGAAGACCTCATACGTCGTTGCGGGAGAAGAAGCCGGCTCAAAGCTGACCAAGGCAAATGAACTCGGAATTCCCGTCATAGACGAAGCCGCACTCTTAAAAATGTGCGGTCTTGAGCCTAAAAATTAAAGAAAAATACAGGTAAATAAAAATTACGCTCGCGGCGGCAAAAATGCTCCGTGAGCATAATTTTTTGAATTTAACTGTTTTGATTAGACAAAGATAAAATTAAAACGGGAATAAATTAGATGTAAATGAATCGAATTAGACATATATCGAAATAAAACATATCACTAAATCTAACGAAAATTATCGAAAAACAGCACAAAAAGCCGAACGGAGTCGAATAATTGTGCCATTCCGATTTTTGCCAAAATCAAAAAACACTTGACCTCGTATTCTTATTATGATATAATTATATATAACTTTTACACGCCCGTGAAATCGAGGATGCCTTCGTAAACTCCGCGTGCAAAAAGATCGGGGCGGTCACGCATAAGTGCCGCTTCTTCGGGGTTTGAAATAAAGGCGAGTTCGACCAAAACCGCGGGCATTGCGGTCTTACGCAGAACGTAAAGTCCGCTTCTGACTCCCACTCCGCGGTTGCGGATCCCCGTGGCTTCATTGAGCCCGCGGAGAATATCCGCCGCAAGCGATGCCGCCGACGAAGGGCGGGTAAAAACGAAAGCCTCGCTTCCTCCCGCACTCGGCGAAGTGGAGGCGTTGGTGTGCAGGCTGATGAAGTAATCCGCACCCCATCTGTTAGCCTCGTTTACCCTTGCCGCAAGGCTTGAATTGGTTGAACTGCCAAGCTGCGTTTCGGGCGTCGGTCGGGATAGCCGCACCTCGAAATTCCCGTTCTCGCGAAGCAGCTCCGCAAGCTCAACTCCGATCGTGTAAACGAGATTCTGCTCGCGCAGACCGTTGCCCTCGGCGCCCGCATTTGGGTTGACGGGGTTGTGCCCTTGATCTATGTAAATCTTGATAGCCATAAAGTACCTCACAAAAATCTTTCTCGGTACAGTATATTCACTGCGAGGAAACTTGTGACGAAAGGAAATAAAATGTCTTATACCGAAGAAAAAAATAAGGTTGAAAAATCCGTGCTCTACCTCGTTGCGACCCCCATCGGCAATCTCGCCGACATCACCGAGCGTGCGCTGAAAGTGCTCTCGGAGGTCGATTTTGTTGCTGCGGAGGATACGAGAAATTCGGGCCTTTTACTCTCACGACTCGGGCTGCATAAGTCGATGGTATCCTACCACGATCACAACCGCGCCGAGCGAGGCCCCGAGATAATCGAGAGGCTCAAAAACGGCGAATCTTGCGCGCTCATCAGCGACGCGGGAATGCCCGCAATATCCGACCCGGGCGAGGATCTCGTCGCCCTTTGCGCTAAAGAAGGAATAACCGTTTCGATCATCCCCGGCGCGTGCGCGGCTGTTTCAGCTCTTGCACTTTCGGGTCTCTCGACAAGACGGTTCGCCTTTGAAGGCTTCCTTCCCGTGGCGGGCAAGGACAGAAAAAAACGCCTCACCGAGATCGCCAAGGAAGAGCGTACACTTATCATATATGAAGCACCCCACCGCTTGAAGAAAACGCTTGCGGAATTCATCGAGTGTTTTGGTGCCGACCGCCGTATCGCACTTTGCCGTGAGCTTACGAAGCTCAATGAGGAGATTCTTCGTTTCACCCTCGCGGGTGCCTGTGAATATTATGAAAGCACCGAGCCGAGGGGTGAATACGTTCTCGTTATCGAAGGCGCTCCCGAGGCGACCGAGGAAGAGGAGAGCGTCAATATCGCCGAGCGCGCCGCCGCTCTTATGGCGGGCGGAATGTCGCAGAAGGACGCGATCAAAACGATAGTCAAGGAAACGGGACTTCCAAAAAATAAAGTTTATGCGGAAGTTATCAAAAATAATGAATAAATATTCATTTTCCTATTGATTTTTTCGCCCAAATGTGGTATCATTAATATTATTTTTTTCGACACCAATCCAAAGGAGAAATATATTATGAGCTTTGTTGTTACGAACAAGAAAAAGTGCTGTGTTGTCGGCGCTACCGGAATGGTAGGTCAGCGTTTTCTCACCCTTCTCGCCGATCATCCTTATTTTGAAGTTACCTGCCTCGCGGCGTCCGCAAGAAGCGCGGGCAAGACATACGCAGAGGCTGTCGGAAGCCGTTGGAAGCTTACCGAGCCGATGCCCGCAAAGTTTGCGGATATGACCGTTCTCGATTCTGCCGAGGTCGATACCATCGCCTCCCTCTGCGATTTCGTTTTCTGTGCCGTTGATATGCCCAAGGCAGAAGTCCGCGAGATGGAAGAGAATTTCGCTCGTCACGAGCTCCCCGTAGTATCGAATAACTCGGCTTGCCGCGGCATCGAAGACGTTCCCATGCTCATGCCCGAGATCAACTCGGATCACCTTGCGGTTATCGAGACTCAGAAGAAGAGACTCGGCACCAAGCGCGGATTCATCGCGGTTAAGCCCAACTGCTCTATCCAGTCCTACGTTCCCATGCTCACCCCCCTTCTCAAGTTCGGTCTTAACAAGGTCGTTGCAACCACCTATCAGGCAATCTCCGGCGCAGGCAAGACATTCAACGAGTGGCCCGAGATGATCGACAACGTCATCCCCTTCATCGGCGGCGAGGAGCAGAAGAGCGAGCAGGAGCCCCTCAAGATCTGGGGTAAGGTTGAAAACGGCGTTGTCGTAAATGCAGATGCTCCTCTCATCACCACCCAGTGCATCCGTGTTCCCGTAACCAACGGCCACACCGCCGCTATCTTTATGAGCTTCGAGAATAAGCCCTCCAAGGAAGAGATCCTCAAGGCTTGGGCTGAATACAAGGGACTTCCCCAGGAGCTCGAGCTTCCCAACGCTCCCGAGCAGTTCATCACATATTTTGAAGAAGACAACCGCCCCCAGTGTGCTATCGACCGTGAGATCTACGGCGGAATGGGCATCACCGCGGGCAGACTCCGCGAGGATACTATGTTCGATTATAAGTTCGTCGGACTTTCGCACAACACCCTTCGCGGAGCAGCAGGAGGCTCTGTTCTCAACGCCGAGCTTCTTTACAGACTCGGATACCTTGACTGATAATAAATGAAGAAAAATATTTTAGTCGTTACCTTTTCCCCCGGCGGTGGCTGTGCGGAACTTGCCGATGCGGCAACCGTTATTCTCGATCGTGCGGGATACGAGGTTGAATGCCTCGATATCACCTATGCGGATGACAGAGAACAGGCTTGCGGACTCGAGATCCACGTTGATCTGATGCTTATGATCGCGCCGGTCTATCTGCGCCATCTTCCTCCTCCGGTCGAGCACTTTATCCGCCGAAGCCAGCTTTTCGTTGAAAAAGCCGCGCTTGTCCTTGGCTATGGCTCTTGCGGAGTCGGATGCGCTCCCGAAGAGGCAAGAAAGCTCTTTGATTCCGCAGACGTTCCGCTTTGCAGAATAATGACCTGCCCCCTCCCGCACACCTTTGCCGATTGCGTCGAGGAAAAACAGGAGCTCCCCGACAGCCTTGGCGAGGTTGGCAAATTCATCCTCTCGGTTGCCTCCGACGATGACAGAGAAGAACTGCCCATCGCTCCGCACGGATTTGATATAATCGGAAAACTTCCTTATAATCTGACAAAAAGGCTCGCCTTCGGCTTCCCGAAGACTGTCAGCGCAAACTGCACCTTCTGCGGCACCTGCGCGCAGGTCTGCCCCACAGAGGCGATCACGCTTGATAAATTCAAGATAGATTCCGAGCGTTGCATCGGCTGTTCCGCGTGTGTTCGCGCTTGCCCGAAGGGAGCAAAATCGATCAACCGTTATCCCTGGACGAAAATGATCCTCCGCAAAGGCTTTGCCGAGATCAAATATCCCGAGGAGATAACCGACAGAAAGTAATTACAAAAAGCGCTTGTTAATGACAGGCGCTTTTCTTGTAGAAATGCTTTACATTGAGGCGCTTTTGTGTTATAATAAAATAAAAACATTATAAGAGGCGCACTATGAAAAACTATTTGAAGATCCTTTCCGCTCTTATGTCTGTTTTATTGCTGCTCCCGCTTTTCGGATGTGTCGGAAGCGGCGATATAACGACCGCAGAGCAAGAAGATACCACGGCTCCCGAGCAAACTCCCGCGCCTGTGGAAACAACACTTACCCCCGAAACCACAGAGGCACCTGCTCCCGCAGACGAGTGGACCGCACTCCGCGAAAAGGCGAACGGCGAGGGCATAAAAGTCCTCTTCATCGGCGACAGCCTTACTCATTATAACGAAATGCCGCAGATTTTCGCGGGTCTTTGCAAGGCAGCGGGCAAAAAGGTCACCGCAGACCGCCAGACAAAGGGCGGAACAGGCATTGCGATGTATCGCGAGGATCCCGCGCTTTGGAAGACGCTTAGCGATAAGATAGCCTCCGATGATTGGGATATAGTTGTTTATCAGCCCAACCGCAACAATCCCGTTATGACCGAATACTTCCCCTATTATCCTTGGAAGGAGTACAGCGCGGCATCCGATCTCGTTGAGCTTATCAAGGCATCGGGCGCGATCCCGCTTCAGTATTCAAGCTTTGGCGTCAGCAAGGGATACGTGACCCGCGAGGGATGCACAAAAAAGATGTCCCGCGCCGAGCACACCGATCTTGTAACGGCATATAATGCTGCGGTTTCCGAAATGCTCGGAAGCAAGACTGTCTATACGGGCGCGACCTTCAACAGCCTTCTCGCAAAAGACCCCAAGCTCGGTCTTTATCACACAGATAATTCGCACCCCTCGCCCGCGGGCAGCTACCTTGTAGCCGCGGATTTCTATACCGTTATATTCGGCGAATCTCCTGCGGATATTGACTACACTCACGGACTTGACGCCTCGCTTGCCGCAACTCTCCGTGAGGCGGCAGCAGAGCTTCTGACCTTTGTTCCTGCCAAAAAGGCGGTGATCGAGCAGATCGAGGAGCCCAAAAAGGAAAGCGGCGAGCTCGGAACGCTTACGTTCGGTATGCACTGCTTCGATAAAGTTGAAGCATCCGGAAAGACAGGCTTCTTTGCGGTGACCGAGGATAATTCGAAGATAAGCTACACCTACAAAAGCGGCGACGGCATTCTGTTCGGTTTCGCGACACTTGACGGCAGACCCGTCATGGGCAATAACTGGACCTTCGAGGCCGACGTGGCTATCGAAAAATACTGCGGAAGCAAAAACCCGACCGCAGGTCTTCAGCTTATCGATGAAAACGGCAAAATGTACCGACTTTATCTGAGAACCACTTCGGGTAAGATCTCCAATAACGATTGCACGACCGCCGAGTACCATATCCGTACCGACCATAATGACAGCGCATCCCGCACGGATAAGGGAACCTTTTCCAATAAGATCAAACTCCGCGTCGAGGTCACTCCGGATTCCATTACCTTGTACGTGGATGGCAGTGTATATATGACCATAAATTACGAGGGCACGGTCTTCTTTGACGGCACCAAGTCAACAAAGATGAAGTACAGCGGAGAAGACATCCAACTCGGTCTTGTTACCTGCTATGCGGATACAAGCTTCTCGAACGTTGTAATTAAATAAGCGACATAACAAGGGGTTGGCTCATTATGATATTATGATATATTTTGCATAAAGTAACATTAACAATATCATTAATTATCCCTTGATGTAATTTGCAATTAAATGAAGTTGCGCGCTCTCCTTTCACCGCTCCTCGCGGTCCCCCTTCCTCCCGGAGGAAGGCTGATTGGTCAGCGCAAACTCCTTCGGATATTCAGCGAATATCGTTTTAGCTTAATCCTTAAACAGCAAAAAGGAATATTTTATTGAAAAAAGTTTGCAAGAACTCTATTACGAGTGCAAATTGATTCAAATAAAATATTCCTTTTTGGTATGCAAAATTATAAGTTTGAGCAAAATTCGCTGCACAAACAATGAAGGTTGCACGCACCCTTTAGCCTTCCTCCGGGAGGAAGGGGGACCACGGAAGTGGTGAAAGGAGCCCGCGCAACTATCGGTTAGCACAAATAATATCAATGTTAAATGAGGCAACCCCTTTTCAAAAATAAGCACATTTAAGAAAATCTTAATCTTTTTAGCTATTTCATTTTAAGAATATTTGTGATATAATGTAGTCAGAAAAAAAAGGAGCGCGAAAAAATGTATAATATTCTGATCTGCGACGACGAGGCGGACATCGTTTCGGCGCTGAAAATATACCTTGCCTCTCCCGATATGAAGTTTTTTGAAGCTAAAACGGGAAAAGAGGCGATCGGGATCGTTGAAAATGAGGATGTTCATCTGATACTTCTCGACATCATGATGCCCGTTATGGACGGCATCACCGCCGCTGCAAAGATACGAGAGACGAGCAACGTGCCGATAATCTTTCTTTCGGCAAAAAGTGAGGACAGCGACAAGATCCTCGGGCTGAATATCGGCGCGGATGATTATATCACAAAGCCATTTAACCCCATCGAGGTCACGGCACGAGTGCGCTCGCAGCTTCGCCGATATTTCACCCTCGGCGGCAGGGAGCAGACGCCCGAAAGGATCGTCATCGGCGGGCTTGAGATAGATGACGTCGAAAAGAAATTCCTTCTTGACGGTGAGGAGGTCGCATTGACTCCGAAGGAATATGAAATACTCAAGTTGCTTATGAGCAATCCCGGCAAGGTCTTCTCGCCGAGCGAGATATACACCCTCGTATGGAAGGAGAGTGCCATTGCGGGGGATAATACGGTGGCGGTGCACATCCGCCACCTGCGCGAGAAAATCGAGATCAACCCCGCCGAGCCGAGATATCTCAAGGTCGTGTGGGGGCAGGGCTATAAAATTGAGAAGGGAGCAAGATGATGGAAGAAAAGAAAAACGAAATAATCAAAGATGGCTCGGAATTTGAGTACCGCGCGGTCCATTCGGAGCATAAATACAGAAAACCTCCGAAGGAGAAAAAGGCGAAAAAGCAACGCCTCGGCATAACTCACTCCTCCGCGGCAAAAACGATGGCGTTTATACTTTGCATTTTAATGCTTTGCGTCACGGCTTTGTCGGTGGCGGGAGTTGTTCTGATGTTTCAAGCCGAGGTGTATTGGACGTACGAAAATGACGTCAGAGAAAATGCATATTTTTATCAGATAGACAATTTTGCATATAACACTGTTCACAGATTGGTAGATCCTAATTCAGGTGTAAAGCAAGCTGACGTATATATAGAAAATATGCCTATTGCTTATATTAAAGCAGAGAGCACTGATCCGAATTATGAGGTATACGAGCGTAAGATATCCGAGCCCGAGATATCTCTTGTATGTTATGTCATGGTGAGATATGACAATGAAACAGGTATTCCTAATCTCGCGTGGACGGAAGGTAACGAGCCAAGTCTTGATAACGGTGAATATGATGCATACTATACAGTTACGATAGGTATACCCGCTGAACTTCCCATAGACAGCGAGCTGTATTGGATCGATCTGTTAATTGATCTTCTTTATATATTCAAGTATTGGATATACGCGATAGGCTTCGGAGCACTTATCATTGCAATCCTATGTTTCGTTTTCCTTATGTGCTCCGCCGGAAGACGCCGCGGAATGCCGGGAGTTCGTGCATCCTTTTTGACAAAAATACCGTTTGAAATCCCCACGGCGGCGGTCTTCTTTGCATCGTGTATTGGATTTTTATTGATTGACGATTGGTTCTATAGCAACGATGTTGTGGGCTGGATAGGGATCATCATTTGGACGATCGTTTCCGTCATAATGCTCATCTTCTGGTGCATGAGCCTTGCAATACGCATCAAGCTTGGAACGATTCTGAAGAATACGATAGTATTTTATATCCTCCGTTTCATCTGGCGCGTGCTTTGCTTCTGCGGAAGATGTATTCGTGCTGTTGTCCGCGCGATTCCGATGATATGGAAGACTATTATTCTTCTCGGCGCGGTTGCTGTGATCGAGTTTATTGTAATAGCAATGAGTGCGGGAGAAACGGATAATCTTCTGATCTGCTGGTTATTAGGTAAAATAATCGCAACGTTCTTTATAATCTATTTCGTCCTTATGCTCCACCGCCTCAAAAAAGGTGCGAAGGAGATCGCTGACGGCAAGCTTGATTATAAGGTCGATACTAAATATCTCATCCTCGATCTCAAGGATCACGGCGAGAATCTCAATCGCATCCGCGATGGGCTCAATTACGCCGTTGATGAACGCCTCAAGAGCGAGCGGATGAAGACCGAGCTTATCACCAACGTTTCGCACGACATCAAGACCCCGCTGACTTCGATCATCAACTATTCCGATCTCATCTGCCGCGAGGAGTGCGATAATGAGAATATCAAGGAATATGCCGGTGTGCTGCACAATCAGTCGGAGAGAATGAAGAGATTGCTCGACGACCTCGTTGAGGCATCAAAGGCTTCAAGCGGTAATATAGATATAATGCTTGCCGAGTGCGATGCGCGTGTGCTGATCTCGCAGGTTACGGGCGAATATTATCAAAGACTTTCCGATTCGGGGCTTGAGCTTGTTTGCACCACACCCGAGGATGAGATAAAAATAATGGCGGACGGCCGCAGACTCTGGCGCGTTTTCGATAACCTTATGAATAACGCACGGAAGTATGCGCTCTCGGGCACACGCGTTTACGTCAGCCTCGAGGAAGTTGGCGAAAGAGCCGTGTTCAGATTCAAGAATATCTCGCGCGAGCCCCTATCGGTGAATGCAGATGAGCTCTCCGAGCGTTTTGTCCGCGGTGATGAGTCGCGAGGAACAGAGGGCAATGGGCTTGGTCTTTCGATAGCCAAGAGCCTGACCGAGCTCCAAGGCGGCGTTCTCGATATCACAGTTGACGGCGATCTGTTCAAGGTTACCGTAAGTTTCCCGATCATCAAGTAAAGGGGACTTTACATTTCTCGAGTTTTGTGCTATAATTAAGAAAATCAAAAAGGAAGTGACTTTATTGAATATCATTGAAAAGTTGATGTGGGCACTCGAGAGCGAAATGACTCCTCCGCCCGCATACGGACTCTTTCATATAATTCTGATAGTCATCGGACTTACGCTTTGCATCTCTCTGGCGTGGCTTTGCAGAAAATTTGACGATAAAAAGAACAAGATCCTCCTGCTCACGTTTTCCGGAGTTCTGATCGCAAGCGAGATCTTCAAGCAGCTTTTCATCTTTTACGTTATCGCTGATCACTCTATCGCCTGGGGCGAATTCCCCTTTCAGATGTGCAGTATGCCGATGTATCTCTGCCCGATAGCTGTATTTTGCGGAAACGAGCGAGTAAAGCGCGCGGCTTACGGCTTTATGATGTGCTTCAATCTGCTTGGCGGATTTGCGGGAGTATTTGAGCCCTCGGGAGTCTTCCTCGAGCAAGTACCGCTGACCGTCCACGCAATCGCTTGGCACTATTCGCTTGTCTTCCTCGCATTCTATATAATTTTCTCCCACCGCGCGGGACACACCAAAGAGGATTATTTCGACATCGTGAAGCTTTTCGTCATTCTTTGCTTCATCGCATTTGTTATCAATACGCTTCTCGGCATAACCGTCGGCGCGGTTGTGGATATGTTCTTCGTCGGACCCAATCCCACGACTATCATCGTCTTCAATTCGATCGCCGCAAAATTCGGCTGGGCGGCAAGCACGGTGATCTATATCCCCGTGGCGTCCATCGCGGCAGGAGTGATATTCAGATTGAGCAATTTGGGGAGAAGAAAAGGCAAGGAAGTGCAGAGCTAAGATTGCAGAGTGCAGAGTTAAGGAAAATTTCCTCGCTTTGCTCGGAAATTAAATAATAAAAAATTCTCGGATATGATTTCCGAGAATTTTTTATATTAATCTTTATTTTCGCGTAAGCGAAAATTTCCTTAACTCTGCACTCTGCACTTATCCGAGCAGTGCTGCTCCGATAATTCCCGCGTCGTTTCCGAGGGTTGCGATACGGATGTCTGTCTCTTTGACGATGCCTGTGCCGTACGTTTCGGCTCTTACAAGGGGAATGAGGGGTGTAAGGAGGTTGTCCTTTTCGTTCGAAATTCCGCCGCCGATAGAGAGCACTTCGGGCTGGAAGATGTTGATGATATTGATAAGACCGCAAGCAAGGTAGTTTATGTAGGAGTCAACGACTTCTTTTGCCGCCTCGTCACCTGCGCGCATAGCGTCAAAGGACGTGCGTCCCGAAACCTTTCCGCGCTCAGCCACCATATCTGCCATCAGGGTCTTTCTGCCCGCCGCTTCGCATTCTGCGATCTTTTCCTCGGTCATCTTGACGAGAGCTGTTGCCGAGCTGTAAGCCTCCCAGCATCCCTTGCGTCCGCAAGAACAGGGTCTGCCGCCGTGAACTATAACGATGTGTCCGAGCTCCGCGCCCGCATAGTTGAAGCCGGAATAGATCTTGTCATCAATAACTATGCCTCCGCCGACACCCGTGCCGAGCGTGATCATGATCGATTTTGTCGATCCCTTTGCGGCACCGGCCTTAGCCTCACCCCAAGCCGCGGCGTTAGCGTCATTTTCAATGGTTACCTTTGGAACAGGGAATCCCTCGCGGAATTTTTCAGCGAGGGGGAAATTGCGGAAGGGAAGGTTGTTGGCATATTCAACAACGCCCGTGTCGTGGTTTGCAACACCGGGGCTTGCAACACCGACAGCCGCGATCTCGTCGATCGAAATATTAGCCTCTTTGATAAGAGAATGGCAAAGCGCCGCCATATCCGCAGCGATCTCGTCCGCGGGTCTGTGTGCACCCGTCGGGATGCTCGCGCGAGAGAGGATAACGCCCTCCTCGTTTACTATACCGGCGGCAATATTAGTTCCGCCAAGGTCAACACCGATTCTATACATTTTGTGATTTCCTTTCGGTTAAAAGTCTTTAACTATATTATAAAATAAAATACGAAGATTGTCAACTGATTTTGTAATTTTTCTTAAAAAGAAGATTTTCTCGCCGTCGGCGAGAAAATCTACAAAAACTGTTCACTTTACACTTTACACTTTTCACTACGCGAAGCGTCAGCAACACGGACCGCCGATGCACATATTCGCGCAGAAGCAGATCTTCAGGCAGTCGCAAAAAGTGTCAGAGCAGTCGGTGTGCGTCGTGTATGTTCCGCCCTGATATGACGAGGTGCGTGCGCGGAGATGCTCGCGTGCGGTGCGGTATTCCTCGTTTGCGGGGTCGCGCTCGCAGGCAATGTCGAAGCAACGTCCCGCGTCGATGATATTTCCGCGCATCATGAGCGTCACGCCGCGCAGATAGTACCATTCCGCGCCGCGCTCGTTTTGCGGAACGCTTGAAAGAACAGCCTCCGCTTCACGTACACGGTGGGCGTTGATGTGAACGCGGACAGCAACGTATCTGTCGTCACCCGTGGAGGAGGTTTCGTTGTAACGCTGATTGTCCTGATATGTGTCGCGCGCCTTGCCCGAACGGATCTTCTGGATCTCCTCGTAAGCGGCATTGATCTCCTTCATTTTCTCGGAGGCACGGTCGCGCTCGGCGGGATCGGTGAATTTATCGGGGTGATTTTCGCGGGCGAGCTTGCGGTAAGCCTTTTTGATGTCGTCGTCGCTCGCCTCTCGGCTGACACCGAGTATCGAAAAAGGATCTCTCATTTATATGAGTCCTCCTGTGTTCTGTTTTTTGATGACGTCCTCGCGTCCCGGCTTGCGGTATGTGCCGTCAAGAACCGCGCGTGCCACACGGGGCATACTTTCGGTGAGGATGTTTTTTACTATTCGATATGCGCGGGAACCTTCATCTGCCTCGGCAAGCTCAAGCATCGCCATTGCGGAGTCGCTCTCGTCGCGCAGAAGGCACTCCAGAGTCAGTTTTTCGTCCTCGTCGAGTGTGTTTCCGTAAGATGCGATAAAGGCGTTGTAGCGCCCTTTTTCGGCGTCCTCGGCAAGGTCATCGAGCGCGTCGATGCAGTAGATCCACCTGCCGACGTGACGCCCGACCGAATACGCGATCGCGTAATTTTCGTCCTCGATCCCACGGGCACATAAAGTTCCGACAACTTCGCCGAAAGCCTCAGCACCGGCTTCAATTCCGGCATCTGAGAACTCGCAGTTCGAGTTTTCGTTCTCGGCAACGTAGTAGCGCGCAAGCTTTTCGCGGGTGATGCCGACAAGACCCGAATCGCGCTCATCCGCACGAGCCATCCACTTTTTTGCCGGAGCACGGCAGAGAAGAGCAAGGAGCTTCTTCATCCCCGATTCGTCGGTGACGTCGTCCTCAAGCTTGAGCGCCGCAAGAACACCCGCTGCACCAGCCGAGTAATCAAAAGCGGCAGAGCGAAGCATATTCTTTTTCGCAAGCGGAGCATAAGGGCAACGGTGACGCTCGCATTTGGCAGCCTCGCCCGTCAGCGCAGTACGAAGCAGAGCGAGAAAAACTCCATCATAGGAGAGCGTCAGCCGCGAATTCCCGCCGCAGACCTCGCCCATCGAGCGGCAAAGCCCGCAGTAAGCCGCGCGGTAGTATTCATAATCGCCAACCGTCAGATTGGGAATATAAGGTTGAATGTACCCAAACATAACTCCGCCCTCCGAAAAAGTACTATATATTATGATATACCAAAATATTCCTTATTGCAATATTAATTTGTAAATTCTTATCTCTTTGAACTCAATAGTTGTTGATGAAAAAAGACTCGGCGAACGTACTCACCGAGTCATTTATTTCCTGCCGACAAGATAATCAAGCGATACTTTGTAATAATCCGCAAGCTTGATCGCCGCCCAAAGCGGAATCTCGCGTTCACCCGTTTCATAACGGCGGTAAACCGTCAGTTGCATATTGAGAAGATCGGCAATATCCTTTTGCGTCTTGTCGTGATCCTCGCGCAGATCGCGAATGCGTCTGTATACAAACATAATTGCCTCCGATCCAAATTGTTATAAAAACATTATAACCCGAAAACACCATACGGTGTTGACAATAACACCATACGGTGCTATAATTTATGGCAAGATAATAATTTCGGAGGATACAAAAATGAGAAAATTGTTTGTGTTATTAGTTTCCTTGCTGTCAGTTAGCATATTAACAAGCTGCTATAACTTGAAAAAAGATTATGACATCACAGAGTCAAAACGCGAAGTTTCTGTGTGTGAGGAATTAACCAAAACCTCTGGCACAAAATATATTCTGAACACGCATTCTGACAAATTTCACTATCCTTCCTGTGAAAGCGCAAGAAGGATCAGCACAAAGAACCGCGCAGAATATTTTGGCACTCGTGAGGAATTGATCGAAGACGGATACTCACCATGCGGAAACTGTGATCCGTAATGTTTTTGTAAATTGTAGATTATGCATAATAATAAAGCCGACCATCCCGGGAAACGGATGGGGGGGGGGATTTATTTCATAAGAAAATACAATCCGATATTGGGTTTTGCGGGGGGTTC
>JAZQJB010000018.1:0-5611 GCA_045541375.1 Eubacteriales bacterium
CTTCCTAAGACCGCTTGGCCTCCGACTTCTTCCACCGGATAATATCAATATTGAATGAATTCTTATTAATAGCTTCCTTCGGTGTCGCCGTCAACTGCCTCGGCGGTCTTTGCCTTGGAGGATGCGATCTTTTCCTTGAGAAGGTTGTAGTAAAGCTCCTCGTCGATGGGAAGTTCGACTTCCTTGTTAAGCCAATCCGAGAGGTGCATAGCGTTCGAAAGCATCAGTCCGTTGATGCCCTCGCGTCCGTCTGCAACGAGCTTGCCGCCGTTCAGGATCGCGTCGCGGAATGCGTTGAGCACGCCGACGTGCTGGGTGTTCTCGCCCTCAAGCTCGGGGATCTCCTCGATAACCTTGGGCTTACCGAAAACGGATTTTGTGGTCTTCGAATACTCGGGCTCCCACGGATCGAGTCTGTAAAGCTTGAGCGAGGTCTTGTCGCAGACGAGAGTGCCGCCGTCGCAAACGATCTCAAAACGGTTCGTGCCGGGGCAGTCGCCGGTCGAGGTGATGAAGGTACCCGTTGCGCCGTTTGCGTATTCGCACCAACAGCTTACGTCATCCTCAACCTCGATATCGTGCCACTTGCCGTACTTCATCTTTGCGTGGATCTTCACGGGCAGACCGCAGATCCACTGCCAGAGGTCGAGCTGATGCGGGCACTGGTTGAGAAGAACGCCTCCGCCCTCTCCGCTCCAGGTCGCGCGCCAGTCGCCCGAGTCATAGTAATACTGCGAACGGTACCACTCGGTGATGAGCCAGCTTGTTCTGCGGATCTGACCAAGCTCGCCCGACGCGATAATGTCGTGCATCTTGCGGTAAACGGGATTGGTGCGCTGATTGAACATCATTCCGAAAACGAGCTCGGGATGCTTATCAGCCTCCGCGATCATCTCGCGTACCTGAAGTGTATAAACGCCTGCAGGCTTTTCGCACATAACGTGAATGCCGTGCTTGAACGCCTCGATGGCGAAATGGGGGTGATCATAGTGAGGAACCGCGATGAGGATAGCCTCGCAAAGTCCCGAGGCTATAAGGTCGTCGCCCTCGGTGAAAACTGCGGGAGCATCGCAAGCATAGCCCTTTTCCTTCGCCTCTGCATACTTTTCAAGAGCCCACTCGCGGCGAACCTCGCGGCGGTCTGCGATGGCGGTGATCTCAATATCGGGACATTTGCCGTCAAGAACGTGTCCGTAATGCTTCGAGCCGATGTTGCCGACTCCGATAATACCTAATTTAAGTTTTCTCATTCAAGTCCGATTCCTTTCAGATAATCATAGCTCTTCTTCATGCAAACGAAGGGATCCTCGTCATAGCAGCGGTCCTGCTCGACGAAAACGTATTTTGTTCCGCCTGCCTCTGCGGCGCGTGCGGCTGCCACGTGATTGATGTTGCCCGATCCGACGGGTGCCATGCGTACCGCAAGGTCGGTGGGATCGTAGACCATATCCTTGAAATGAATGGTGTCGATTCTTCCCGCGAGCTTTGTCAGCCATTCTGCGGGGTCACCGCCGCCCGCCTGAACCCAATATGTATCAACGGTGAATCCGTAAGCGGGAGTATCGAAACGGTCAGCCATATCCTCAAGAAGCACCTTGCCGTTGGGGAGCTTGATGAACTCCATATTGTGGTTGTGGTACATAAATTTCAAACCTGCCGCCGCGATCTTTTCAACTGCGGGAGCGATCTCCTTGCAATAGTTGTCGTAAACCTCAAGGTCGCAGTTCGCCTTTTTGAAGTTGGGCATAGAGCCGAGTCCGACGTAGCCCGCGCCGTAGGTAAGATGCTCCTCGATGACCTTATCGGTCTCCTCGACGATGCGCTTATAGGCGGTGTGGGTAAGGGGAGCAACGAGGCCGCAATCTTTCAGAAGATCGCGCATCCAGGCGGCGTCAAAGTCGCAAACGCCCGAAAGCTGGACCGCCTTGTAGCCGATCTCTGCCATACGGCGAATGGTGTTTTCAAGATCCGCGGTTGTCTTGCAAAAATCTCTCAGAGTGTAAAGCTGTGCACCTGCAATCATTTTTCTTTCCTCCGTTTATATCTTTTCAATAAGATTCTTAAGTGTATTTACCGCAAAATCGAACGCCTCGCGGTTATTGGCAAAGGACGAGCCGACGTTGTGCGTATCTCCGCCCTCAAGCGCCGCAAGTCCGACAAAGGATTTGAGATGCGGCTCAAGGGTCAGGACCTTGATGCCCGACTCATAAAATCTCGGCAAAAGCTCGGGCAGATGTCCGATCCCCGCGCCGGGAGGCACGACCTTGCCGTCCTCGCCCGCATCCTTTATGTGAGCATATTTGATGTAAGGCTTCAAAAGCTCCCAAGCAACAAGAGTATCCTCGCCGCACTGAACGAAGTTTGCGGGATCGAAAACGCCCTTGAAAGCGGGCAGAGCCGCGTGGAGTTTATAGCAACGCTCGGCGATGTCGCCGTAGATCCCCTTTTCGTTTTCGTGGCAAAGATCGACGCCCGAGCCCTTCGCCGCGCTGATCATATCGTCAAGACGGCGGCAGATCTCGTCAAAGCAAGCGGCTGACGAATCGGTCTTATAAAAGCTGAACATTCTGATATTCTCCGCGCCGCAGATGTTTGCGGTCTCAAGAACTCTCTTGAAACGGTCAAGCTCATCCTGCGCGGGAGAGGTTATGTCTACCTTTCCGATGGGCGAGCCGATCGACCAGACAGCGATGCCCTCGCCGTCGAGTCTTTTTTTGAGTTCCTTCGCCTCGTCGGCTGTGATGTCGGCAACGTTCTTGCCGTCGATGCCGCGAAGCTCGATCAGATCCATTGAATTTCCCTGCAAAGCCGCGATCTGACCCGAGATCATCTTGTCAGCTTCGTCGGCGAATGCACAAAGCTTGAATTTTTCCATAATTCACCTCGTGTAAGGTTTTATTTGATGTTATTATATCACACATTTAATTCAAATTCAAGTATTATTCAAAACTGAAAAAAGTTTTTGCAAAAAATTGCTCAAAGACTTGAAAAAAGCACGAAAATGTAGTATTATTATATATGTAATACTATACCATTCGAAAGGCATCACTATGAAATTCAAAACAGAACTGCACTGTCACTCCGCGCCCGTTTCGGCTTGCGCCAAGGCGTTTCCCGAGGAGATAGTGCAGGCTTACCTCGAGCACGGCTACAACACCATCGTGCTGACCAACCATTTTTCGCGCTTCACATTCAAAAACAAACGCATGGGCGACCTTTCCGCCCTTCCCTGGCAGGAAAAGGTCGATTACTATATGAAGGGCTACCACGAGCTCAAGGAAGCGGCGGGCGACAAGATCAACATCATCTTCGGCTGCGAGCTCCGCTCGAATCTTGATGAAAACGACTACCTCATCTACGGCCTTGACGAAGATTTTCTTCGCCGCAATGAGGATCTTTACGACGTTCCCACCCCCGAGGTCTCGGCAAGGGTACGCGAGGCGGGATTCCTATTTTTGCAGGCTCACCCATTCCGCGACTTTATGCAGATGGTCAATCCCTCCCTGCTTGACGGCATCGAGGTCTTCAACGGCAACCCCTCGCAGGACAGCCGCAACGACATCGCCCGCATCTGGGCAGAGCGTTTCGGGCTGATCGGCACCTCGGGAAGCGACTTCCATAAGATCGTTGAGGGAGCTTTCGCGGGCGGCATCCTGACCGACGAGCCCATCACATCGAACGAACAGCTTCTCGGAATTCTCCGCTCGGGCAATTTCGAGATGATAAAGGACAACGACAAACCGCAATAAAGGAGTCAATTATGGAACTTCTCTTTCTCGGCACGGGCGCGGCCGACTGGTCGCCCAAGCACAAGGGCGGGGCGCTATACCGCCGCCTTTCCTCGGCTCTTGTAAACGACGATCTTCTGATCGATCCGGGTCCCTGCATCTATGATTTTGCGCAAGATTGCGGCAATCCCGATCTTTACAAGAACGTGAAACACGTCATACTTACCCATTCTCATTCGGATCACTTCAACGCGCAGACTCTTCTGCGTATCACCCGCGAATCAAACCACCGCGTTTGCTTCTGGGCGCAGAAGGCGGCTTATGAAAAGCTTCTTGCCGCGGCGGGTAACGATGACGATCTTCCCTTCTATCACCCGATGAACCCCGGAAAGACCGAGCAGGTAGGCGAATACGAAATTCTTCCCTGCTACGCCAACCACGGCGATCTGCCCGAGGGCGAGATCCCGCTCAATTACATCGTAAAGCAGGGCGAGCGATCCTTCTTCTACGGCTCGGATTCGGGCTGGCTGATGTATGAGACCTACAAAAAGATCAAAAAAGCAAAGCCGAACGCCATGATATTCGAGTGCACCACGGGCTATGCCCCCGGCGACGAACGCATCTTCGGTCACACCAACATCGCAATGATCGGCATTATGATGGAGTCGATAGTCGCGCAAAAGGCTACCGCGGAGGATTGCAAATACTACGCGACTCATATGGCGCGCACCCTCCACACCACACATGAGGACACAGCCGAGCGTCTTGCTCCCTTCGGAGTCATCCCCGCTTATGATGGGCTGAAGATCCAAGTGTAAAACTTCGTTTTACACTTGATTTACGCGCGCTTATCGCCGCTTGCCAAAATCTTCGATTTTGGCAGCTCCCCTCGGCGCGCGGACTCGCCAAGCTCGTCTAAAAGGTGTTTTTTCGGAGGCAAAGCCCCCGAAAAAACGATTATTATTAATTGTTAAATGAAATTTGATTTAAGGAGTACATACCATGATCAGAGTAACTATCTGGAATGAATTCAGACACGAAAAGACCAACGAGACCTGCAAGGCTATCTATCCGAACGGTCTGCACGCCACAATTGGCGAATTTCTTTCAAAGAACGATGACATCGAAGTAACTCTTGCCGCGCTCGACGACCCCGATCAGGGTCTGACGGACGAGGTGCTTAACAACACCGACGTTCTCATCTGGTGGGGACACATGGCTCACGGAGAGGTAAACGATGCCCTCGTGACCAAGATCCAGCGCCGCGTTTATATGGGCAAGATGGGCTTCATCGCTCTCCATTCCGCGCATCATTCGAAGCCCTTCCGCGCGATCGTCGGCACAATGGGCAACCTCACCTGGGGACGCGAGCAGAGAGAGATCATGTGGAATATGCTCCCCACTCACCCCATCGCAGCGGGCATTCCCGACAAGTTCTTCATCGAATCCGAGGAGCTTTACGCAGAGCCCTTCTTCGTTCCCCAGCCGAACGAGCTCATCTTCGGCGGTTGGTATGAGGACGGCTACATCTTCCGTTCGGGTATGACCTACCTCCGCGACGCGGGCAAGATCTTCTACTTCCAGCCCGGCCACGAGACCTGCCCCTCCTTCCATAACCCCTACGTTCAGCGCATCATCACCAACGCCGTTTACTGGGCAGCACCCATCACCCCCGGCTACGAATACAAGGACCATTGCCCCCACCACGTCGATGACTACGAAGAGCGCGTAGCCGCAGGCAAGGCAAAGAGCAACGTCACCCCCAGCGTATTCAAGCAGTTGGGATTTGAGAAATAATTTATACGAATCGCACCGCCCCAAATTCGGCGGGGGGATTTACTTTTTTAAAGGTTATTTTGCTTTTCATACTTCTATTTGAATTT
>JAZQJB010000019.1:0-14699 GCA_045541375.1 Eubacteriales bacterium
CGAGGGACCGCCCTTTTCGAGCAGACCGTTTACGTAAACAGCCGCCATATCTTTTTTCGACTCGCTGTCTTCAACGGGAGCAGAAGATGATGCAAGGTAAGCCTTGAAATGCTCGAGAGTCATTTCATCGAGCTCCGACGAGATCTTCTTGCCCTTCTTCGAGATGCTCGAGGGAAGCTTGATCGAATCGTACCAATGCTCGCCCGGATCGCGCTCGGGAAGGGAGGCGAATTTATCCTTGACCGAGATCATTCCGTCCTCGGCATAATCTCCAACGAGAGTGTCGTAAAGCTCAACGATCAAGGTGTCGTTGCCCATGGCAAGGATGCGGTCGTATGAGTAAAGCGGAAGGTCGAGCTCGGTCGGATTGATGATGAGAGTATCCATCTTCATCAGTCCGAAGAAGCCTTTTGCACGCATCACGGAAACGTGACCGAGTCCCTCGGCTTTGTAAGCCTCAACAGAGAACTTCATACCGCTTACCTTGAGCGTTGCCATGTCACCCGCATTGATCGGAGAGAGGGGATATTTTGCCTTGATAAGTTCTAATATCTTGTTTGTCATTCCGCTTTTTCCTCCCTGATCTTGTAATCGGCAAGTCCGTTCTTATGGAGCAGACAAACGCCAAGGAGAAGTGTTCCCTGACCGACTACGTTAACGCCCTCCGCGATCCAGTTCATCGAAGCCTCGGCAAAATCTTGCGAGGAGAGATAACCCATACAGAGCGAGCAAACAAAGGAAAGCACAAATATCGCGATAAGCGCGGGTTTCTTGAGTTTGCCGGCGAGGATGCAGAGAACAGCATCCATAATGCCGAGTCCGGCAACCATAAGACCGACAAAAACGAACGTTCCGCTGAACACGGGAGGAGCAACAGCAAGTGCCGCGCTCTTGCTCTGCTTATGTGTGAGCATTGCAAGAATTCCGATTCCCGCGAGCAGGAAGCCTATCGACTGAACGGGGAAGAACATTGCGTTGAGTGCCTCAAAATTGCAAACGCCGAGAGCATAAAGCAACTTCCAAGTCGCCTTGAGCGCGCCCGCGCAGGTGACGTTGATCGTCCCCGCAGCGAAAAGTGCGAATGCACCCTTGCTCATTTTGTTGTAAAGATCGCGTTGAAGAATGACGGCGGCTATGGCGAAAAATAATACGGGAATAAAATCCACAAGCGCCATAGAAACAGAAAAATCATTCATTTCTGTATCTCCCTTCGTTAGTTCTTCTTGTTGAGATGATAAATGGGGAGAAGCGGGATGATGATGGGGGTCTTGTTTGCATATTCGTTGTAAGCGGGATCGTCGCCGTAGCGAGCCATCTGACGCTTCTCAAGACGCTGTGCGCCGTTGAACATTATGTAAACGATTGCAATGTAAGCGAAAACTGCCATGATCCACTGACCAACGGTCTTGTATGCGGTGATGCCGCTGATGAATACGCCGGTCCAGAAGGTGATCTCGCCGAGGTAGTTGGGGCAGCGAACGATGCGGTAAAGACCCTTGGTGGCTACCATTGAAGGATTCTCCTTCTTCTGTGCCGACTTCTGCTTGTCTGCGATAGACTCGAGAATAAGACCGAATACGGAAACTGCAAAACCAATAACGGGAACGATGAAATCGGTCATCTCTTCATTCGCATAGCGGAAGAGCATGGGGCTGACCTGCGCTACGTAAAGAGCGGAAACGAAGATCCAGATGGTTGCAAGAACGAACACAGGCATCTTCTTTTCGCCGTTCTTGGCGAGAGTATCTTTTGCTACGTCGGTCTTCTTGAAAGTTGCGTTCTTGAATTCACGAACAAGAAGGAAGCCCGAAAGGCGCGCGCCGTAAGCAAGGAAGAGAAGTGCCTGGACAGCAATGATCCAAAGGGGAGTTGCGGTGGGGTTGATGAGAGCCATAACGAGGATCGCGATTCCTCCGCCCGCGACAGCAAAGCCGTAGCCGATCGAGAGGAAGTAAACAAATTTGTAAAATCCTACCGCGCACATAACCGCGCAAACGATATAAAGAATACCGAGAAGATCCCAGAACATTTTTAGTTCTCCTTTCCGAAGTAGCTCTTGATGTATTCAGCGAAGCTCTTTTCGCCAACCTCGGTGTCACCGACAAGGTTGTGGCTGAGAGTCCACTTGGAGAAGAGGATAATGTCGTGCTTGCCCGCCTTCTTGATCTTGGGAAGGTTTGCAAGGATGCCGAAGAGCCAAATGGGAGCCCACTTGATCTTGAGGGGCTTCTTTGCTGCATCAAAGCACATTGCAGCCATTTCCTCGTAGGTATAGGTTTCCTTACCGCCGACGTTGTAGGTTACGTTGGTGTCGTTCATGTGCTCAACGATGAATTCTGCGAAATCGGGGCAGTCAACAACGTTTGCCTTGACTCCGCCATAGCCCTTGAGAAGCTGCATCTCGCCCTTGTCAACGTAGGGCTTGAATACCTTTGCGATGTCGTAGAAATATCCGGTGGGACGGTAGATGACCCAATCCATTTCCTGCTTCTTGATCTCTTCCTCAACAAGGAACTTTGCGTGAAGCATGGGAACCTCTTCTGCGCCGGGCTCGTCGCAGGAGATAACCGAAATGTAGTTGAACTTCTTAACGCCCGCGCGCTTGCACTCCTCATAAAGGTTCATGTTGCCCTTGTAGTCAATGTCGTAGGATGTGAAGCGAGTGGATGCGCCGGTGAGACCCATGGTGGTGATAACGACGTCAGCACCGTCACAGATGCCCTTGAGTGTTTCGGGATTGGTAGCGTCGATAGAAACGAAGGTGTATTTTCCCTCTGTTCCCTCGATAACTCTTTCCTTAAGGTCAGCGGCTACAACCTCGTAGCCTTTGTCGCAGAGAACCTTGAGAATTTCTCCGCCAAGATTTCCGAATGCGCCTGCAAGTAAAACTTTCATGATACTTTCTCCTTTATTGTCAAATTTATTTCTTTGCTTTTTCTTTTGAACGCTTATCGTTAATTATCTTCATGTGTTCTGCTGTAACGAGCTCAACGCCGTTTTCCTTAGCCCAGGCAACACAGCCCTTGAGAACGGTGGGGAGGAATACTCTCGGAACGCCGAGAATGGTCTGGAGCGCGTCGTCTGTGAACTTGATCTTGTCGTCAACGCGGTCTGCGGCATAGCGGACGGATTCAAGAGAAGCCTTGCGTACCTGAAGGAGCTCGGCTCTCATCTTCGTCTTTCTGTGGAACCAGAAATTCTTGGAATCGCGGTAGCCGTAGTCAACGGGAAGTGCGGGGAAGTCCTTGGCGCGAACGCCGTTGATGATTGCGTCGCTGTACTTCTTCTTCATAAGGATCTTGTCAACCTTGAGGATGAAGTGTGCGCCGAATTTCGAGGTGATACCGTTGAAATCGTGATAAGGGGGCTCGTAGCCGGTGAGTTCACCGGGCATATCCTTGTCGGCGCCGTCAAGCTCGCGTACCCACGTGCACTCGATGACCTGGATGGCATCTGTGAGTACCATAGGTCTTGCCTCGCCGGTTTCTTCCTCGATCATACTCTTTTCAAGCTTGAAGTTGCACTTGGGCATCTTTTCGGAGGGCTTGTCACCGGGCCAGGAGAGCTTTACTGCTTCCTTGAAGGTTGCGGGCTTGTCGTCGATGAAGTTGATCGCGCATTTGCCCGAGCGGAGAATGTTCTGCGCGGTGTTCGAGGAATTGCGGCAGCAGAGAAGCATGGCGTAGTAATCCTTGCCTGCTACGTAGTAGGGCTGCACGAGGGAATAGGGACCGAGAGTTGTTGTTCCGTCCTCACAGAGTGTGCTGATGATGACGGTGGGCATCGGGAAATAGAGCGAGGTCTGATAGAAATTGTCCACGATGCGAAGGTTTTCAAAACTGCTCATGGTTGAATGCTCCTTTTTATATTATTTTAATATTTTTTCAAGAATGTTGAATATTGAATCGAAATCCTTGCCCGCAACAGTCCAGGTCAGGAGGGATTCGGCAACGAATTCGGGTGTGAAATCGCCGCTTTCAGCGGGGCAGAGAGGGGCAATGATCTCCGAGATCTGAGAGCGCAGGGTTTTATGCCTTTCGGAAAAGACAGTAGAATAAACCTTTGCTGCCTCTGGGTCGGAGAAAAGAGATCTGTGCTTTTCGGAAAAATGGATCAGCGCGTCGTATATATTGTGCAGAGCCATTCTCGGATCCGAGATCTGAGCGCCGCGTATATCTGAAAGATAGGAATTCCAGTCCTCAACCACAAACGTGGCAATCAGCATATCCTTTGATCTGAAATAATTATAAACCGTTCCGACGGCGAGTCCGCATTCGCCCGCGACAGAGCGTATTGTTGTGTTTGCATATCCGCGCTCTTCGATCTGCTTTTTTGCAGTATCAAGAAGCAACTCGCGGACGTTTTCTATGATTTTGGGCATTTTTATTCCTTACCGATAAATTTTATTATTTCTGTGACTGTTATATTGATTTGCTCTTCGTTTGAGATCGAGGGCGTACCGTCACCGTCTTGTGCGCCGTACATCCCGAAATACGCGTGACATCCACCCTCAATGACGGTTTCTGTAAGCGAGGAATCAATGTTGGATTTGTATTTGTCATATTTTTCTCGGTTCATGACTTTGTCCTCACTTCCGTATACAGAAAGTACTGGAAGCGTGACTTTTGCGGTTGAATATGATCCGAGAAGTATAAGTCCTTCAAAGTCATCGGAGTTATCGGCAACAAATGAAGCTGCCATCGAGCCGCCGAGAGAGTGCCCGCCGATATACCAATTATCAATTTTGGGGTATTTTTCCGTCATTCCTTTAGCGGCGTTCATATCGAGCACCGCAAGATTGAAGGGCATTTGGGTGAGGATGCAAAGTACGCCTTCTTCTGCGAGCGCAGACATAAGGGGGACGTAAGCCGTAAATTCAACCTTACCGCCGGGGTAGAAGATGAATCCCGCGATGGGATCGATGGGTTCAAATGTGATAATACCGTCCGGATTCTCATTGGGGCTGACAGAATGCGAAGCGGTAAAAGACGTGATCGCTGTGTTGTCCGCACGGTAATAATCCGAGACGTATATCGAACATACACCAATCATTATTGCAATCGCTAATGTGACTGAAATCGTCCATATCAAAATACGTCTTTTGTTCTTCATTTTTATTACCGCCTTGTTTTTATGAACCTGTTCATATAATATTATACATACATTTTTGGTAAATGTCAATAGGTAAATAAAAAACCGTTCCCGAAAAACGGGAACGGTTTTGAAGCTTATAAGAAGCACTTATCGCAGACGAAAACGTCCTTGTGGATTGCTCCAACGGGGCAGGCTTCGACGCAAGCGCCGCAGCTGGTGCACTTGGAGTGATCGAGAAGGGGAAGGTTCTCGTCCATAGTTATCGCACCGTTAGGGCAGGTACGTGCACATTTGGTGCAGCCGATACAGCCGTTTGTGCACATCTTGCGGGTGATAGCGCCCTTGTTGTGGTTCGAGCATCCGATAGCGATGATGGTGCCGTCCTCCTGCATCTTGATGGTGCCGTGGGGACAGGTCTTTGCACAAAGGCCGCAGCCCGAGCAGAGGCTCGAGATGACCTTTGCTACGCCGTCGTGAATGAGGATCGCGTCGTTGGGACAAGCCGCGGCACAGTCGCCAAGACCGATGCAGGCATAGGTACAAACATTTTCGCCTTCCCAATGCTCAGCGGCTTCTTTACAGGTCTTGAAGCCGTCGCGGAGATGCTTTTCATCCTTCTTGGTAGCCTCGCAGGTGCCGTGGCATCCAACGTAAGCAAAGAGCTTGACGGCCTTTCCTGCCTCAACGCCGAGAATGCTTGCGATCTCCTGCGACGCAACGTCGCCGCCGGGAACGCAGAGGTTGGTTTCGGTGATCTTACCCTCGGAGAGAGCACGTGCATAGCCGTCGCATCCGCTGTATCCGCAGGCACCGCAGTTAGCGCCGGGAAGAGCATCACGGATCGCGAGGAACTTTTCATCCTCTTTGACACCGAAAAGGATGTTGGAAACGGTAAGTATGATCGCGCAAACAACCGCGACCGCAAGACAGATAAGAACGGGAATAAGTATTGCCATAGTTTTCTGCCTCCTTATGCGAGAAGATTTTCAACGATTCCCGCAAAGCCGTAGAACGCCATTGCAACGATCGAAGCGGCGATGAGTGTTACGGGAAGTCCGCGGAAGCACTTCGGTGCATTCGAATCGTCGAGCTTGGAGCGAACGCCTGCGAAAAGAAGCATTGCAAGCATGAAGCCGAGACCAACGCCGAGCGAGGATATCATTGACTCGAGGAAGTTGTAGCCCGCGGTGATGTTGTTGATGGTAACGCCGAGAACCGCACAGTTGGTGGTGATCAGAGGGAGATAGATACCGAGCGACGCGTGAAGCGAGGGGATGAATCTCTTGAGAATGATCTCAACGAACTGAACGAGTGTAGCGATAACGAGAATGAATACGATCGTCTGGAAATACTCGATCTTGAGAGGGACAAGAACGAAGTTGTAGATAGGCCAGGTTGCGGCGGTAGCGAAGAGCATAACGAAGATAACTGCCATACCCATACCGGTCGCCTGATTTACTTTCTTGGAAACACCAAGGAAGGGGCAGATGCCGAGGAACTGATTGAGGACGTAGTTGTTGATAAGAACGCCGCCCATAAGAATAAGGATAAGACTCTTAAGCATTTTCTACTTCCTCCTTCTTTTCATTGTTAAGACAGGGCTTGTTTACGCAAACCGATGCAGAGGGACAGCCCTCGCAGGAGAAGGACTTCTTCTTGACGCCGCCCTTCTTTTCGGTGAGCTTGTTCATAACGGCGATAAGAATGCCGTAAACAAGGAATCCGCCGGGTGCTCCCGCAAGAACGGGGATACAGAAGTGCTTCATAAATCCAAGCTCGATGCCCATAAACGTACCGACACCGAATACCTCGCGGATGAATGCCATAAGGAAGAGTGCAAGGAGGAATCCAAGACCCATTCCAAGTCCGTCGACCGCGCTGTCGAGAACAGTGTTCTTTCTTGCGAACATTTCCGCTCTGCCAAGAATGATGCAGTTTACAACGATAAGAGCGAGGTAAACGCCGAGCATCTCGTAGATCGAGGGAAGGAATGCCTGAAGAAGCATCTGGACCGCGGTTACGAAGCCCGCGATGATAACGATGTAGCAGGGAACGCGGACGGTGTCGGGGATCACCTTGCGGAGCGCCGAGATAACGACGTTCGAGCAGATGAGAACGACTGTCGCCGCAATACCCATCGAAAGTGCGGAGGTCACGTTGCCTGTTACCGCAAGGGTGGGGCAGGTGCCGAGGATAAGAATGAGAACGGGGTTCTCTGCGATTATACCGCGAAGGAGAATAGATAACTTGTTATTTTTCATTACTGTGCTCCTCCTTTGATAGAATTGAATGCCGCGAAAGCATCCTCGGTGGACTGCTTCATTGCGTTAGATGTCATAGTAGCGGTTGCGATAACTGCTGCGTCACCTGTCCAGGTCTCAAAGGTGAGTCCCTCGAAGCCTGCCTTGTAAGAGCCGATATCCATACCACCGAAGTTCATAAAGTACTCTTCGTCAAAGATATACTGCTTGGCATCAACCTTTGCGATAGCACCGTTTGCATCGATAACAATATAAACGTCCATCTGATGGAAGCCCATACTTCTCGAGTAGAATGCGTAGTAATCAGCACCGTTAGACTTGAAGGAAGATGCGGAAACAACGGTTCCGAAGGTGGAGATCTCAACGGGTGCAACGTCGGTTGCGTCTGCGAAGAGCTTGGTGATCTTAGCGGAGAGGTCATCTGCATAAGACTTCTGATTTGCGGAAGCGTGAGACTTTGCTTCGTCTGCAAGTGCGGATTGTGCCTCGGTCACGTCGTTGCCTTCGGCATCGTAAACGATGCATCCACCGGTTGCGTTAACAAGAGCGATAAAGCCGTTTTCGCCGTCCGAGAAAATGTATGCGAATCCTGCATCGTTGGAAGCCTTGAGAGCCTTCTTGAAGCTGCCCGAAGCCTCAACTGCTGCGGGATTAACAAATCCGGGTGCGAGCTCGGGGAGCTTTGCCTCGAGAGCGATGGCGGGATCAAGCTTGCCGCCGGATGCGAGAGTAAACGCCTGAAGCGCGTTGCTTACCGCATCGCGGTAGCCGCTGCTGGTCATGGTCGCGCCGGTGATAAGGTTGGGCGCGAAGTCTGCGAGAGACTGACCGTTGTAGGAATTGTCGATCTGGGGCTCCTTGCCGAAGGTGTCCTGAGTTTCAAGGCACTTCGAGCCCGTGATCTTGCCCTCGGCATTTACACCAACCATAATAACCATACCCGACTTGTAGCCGGTGGAGGTCACACGGAAGACGTAACCCTTGCCGGAGGTTTCCTTATAAGCGTTTGTGATAGCCTCGGGGAGTCCGAGAGTGGAAATGTCGATCTCCTCAAAGTTACCGCCCTCGGGCATAACTTCGATGAGCGCACCGTTTGCCGCTGCAGCTCTCTGCGCCTCGATGATGGGACCGGTTACCATATTGATAGCCGAAAGTATGAGTGCAACTGCCATTGCAATGCAGGAAAGGACGATGGTGGGTTTGAGATTCTTCATTATTCAGCCACCTCCTCGGTCTTTTCCTTCTTTGCGCCGATCATATCAATGTAGGGGCAGATGATGTTCATAAGAAGGATAGCGAAGGAAACTCCCTCGGGATAGTTGCCGTAGAAACGGATAAGTACGGTGATAAGCGCACAGCAGAGGGCGAAAATGATCTTGCCGAGTCTCTTCTTGGGGGAAGTGACAGGGTCGGTTGCCATAAAGATCGCACCGATGATAAGACCGCCGCCGAGAGTGTGATAAACAGCACCCATAACGTCGCCGCCGAATGCGAGCGAAAGAAGGAATACGCCGCCGATGTAGCAGACGGGAATATGCCAGGTGATCACCTTGCGGACGATGAGGTAGATACCGCCGAGGAGAAGTGCGATAGCGCAGGTCTCGCCGATGGCACCGCCGCGGTTACCGATAAGCATATCGAGCATCGAGGGAAGTGTGCCCTCCGCACCGCCAAGGATGGCGAGGGGAGTTGCGCCCGACTCGATCTCAGCGAAGACTGTCTGTGCTCCGCCTGCAACCTCGGTGAAGGCGATGAGAAGCATTACTCTTGCGGCAATGGCGGGATTAACGATGTTGTAGCCGAGTCCGCCAAAGGCACACTTGACGATAACGATCGCAAAAACGCTGCCGACAAGGCACTGCCAGATAGTTGCATTTGTCGAAAGGTTAAGCGCGAGCAGAAGTCCGGTGACTACTGCGGTGAGGTCGCCCACGGTCTGTTCTTTCTTGGCGAGGATGTTGAAAACAAACTCGGAAAGAAGCGCAGAGCCTACGCAGACCGCAATGATGACGGCGGCTTTAAGTCCGAAAAGGACGATTGCCGCGACAGTTGCGGGAGCGAGAGCGATCAGAATGTCGAGCATTACGCTTTTTGTCGTGCGTGATGCCGCGATGGGAGAATTTGAAACATTCAAATTATCCATTGTGTTCACTCCTTGTCTATGTATTTTAAAAATTTTTTCAGTAAAAAAGCATTGCGGAATCTTGCCTCGAAAAATCCCATTATATTATATCATTAAAATAGTATTTTGTCAAGATTGAAGAGCAAATAAAAAGCCCGCCCGAACAAATCGGGCGGGAAAAATGTTATTGATTTTTAAATGCATCGGCGTTGATAAGCGATTGAAGCTGCTTTTCAAATACGACACAGAAGGTAGCCGCTGTCGCGCTCCAACCTTCTGTAGCAGTTCCTGCGAGAGCCTTTCTGATGGAACGGTAGGTTTCGTAGTCGAAAATATGAGTGAAGGTACGTCCGACCTCAAAGGATACGCCGTCTCTGATATGGTCGATCATTCTCTGCGAGGTCGAGTCGGTCGTATATCTGATCTTCATTGCAACTTCGTAAAGATTGGGAGTTACCGAGCGGTAGCCCTGGGAAGCGAGTGCCTCGAGAGTATATGCTGCGATCTCGGGAATATCGGTGCCTGCGGAGATCATGTAAAGCGAATACTTGTAGTTAAGAGTGGTCGAATAATTCTGCTGATCCTTGTCGTATTTCGGAATGGGAGCGATACCAAAGTCGATTCCGCTGCCGGGCAGATAGTTCATAGCAAAGTCAAGCGGATAGATAATGAAGAGGGAAGAACCCGATGTGAAGGTGTCCTCGTCCTTCTTGGAATCTCCGAGAACGGAAGCGGTCTGACAATAAGACGATACTTTTTCAACAAGAGTCTGCGCGCGGTCGCCGTTCCAGTTGTCCGAAAGCTTGGGCATATCGTCGCTGTCTTTGTCAACGAAACAAAGATCGGAGCCGTAGAAGAGAGCTTCAACTGTGATGGCGTCATGTACGAATCCGTAGATCACGTCCCCACCCGTAGCGGCACTGCCGTTCATAGTGGAAGCAAGCTCGATGAATTTGTCAACAGTCCAGTTGCCGTTGTCGACAAGATCATAGGGATTTTCCATATTGTTGTTTTCAATAAGTGCCTTGTTGAAGAACGTTCCGTACATTCTGAGAAGGTAGTTGGTCGAAATATCACCGGTGGCAAAGTAGAGCTTACCGTTGATGGTCGCCATATCGGTAAGATCCGCACCCCACCAAGGCATATCGAGTGCAAGCTTATCTGCGTGATCCATCAGATCAAGCGCGTAGCCGTATGTTGCCGCCATTGCAATGGTGGTGCTGTATGCTGATATGATGTCATAAACACAATCGCCCGAAAGGTCGGCTGCGATCATGTTGTTGAACTCCTTGCGCTGACCGTAGTCACCCTTTTCGCCGATCCAGTTGAATGTGACGCCGAGTCTTTCCTCGACTGCAAGGTTTCTGTAATAAATGGATGCATTCACGCTGTCGCCGTCATCCTCGGCGGTGAATTCCACGTTCTTCGCGTTGCTCCAATAAAAGATGTCAACAGTCTCGCCGCCATAGTTGATTGTAGCGGGAATGCGGTCCTTAAGGTAACCGTTTTCGTCATAAGGATTCTCGGTTTCGGGAATGGGCTCGGTTGTGGCGATATCTGCAGCACCGGCGGTGGTTTCCTCCGAAGCACCCGTGTCAGCGCAGGATACTGCGGCGCACATTAAAGTCGCAAGGGCGAGCAATGAAGCAAATAGTCTTTTCATAATAACCTCCGTTTGCAAATGATATTTTGCTTTATCATAAATATATCACATTTTGTTTTTCGCGTAAATGGTAATAATGACCGTATTTTATACCAAAAATGCCGAAAAGAAGGATAAATATCAAAAATATGCTTGAAATCTTGTGCTTTTTATTATATAATGTCATTATAAGATCTTTGGGGGTGCGAAATGGCAAATTGCAAATACAGACAAAGATTCCCGGGCGGGAAATGGCGCTCGTATGATTCCCCCGAGGGATTCAACAGAACCGCCGAACTTTATACCGACATAATCAAAAATTACGACGAGCACCCCGCTTTTGCGGTGTATCATATCGGCTTTTGCCGAAACAGCGCCGACGACAGATACTTCAACCACGTGACCAAGAGATACAAGCTTGTGTACGTGCTTGAGGGCAGCGGGTGGTTCAACGGTCTGCCCGTCAAAAGCGGACAGGGCTTTCTGATGTGGCAGAACCGTGTCAACAGTATGTCGGCGGATATGAGGTCTCCTTGGAAGTTCATTTATATTTCATTTTCGGGCAGCCTTGCCGAGCAGATCATTATGCGCGCGGGTTTCACCCCCGAGGACACGATATTTGAGATCAACGATCTCGACCATGTCAAACGTGTATGCGAAGAGATAGTATACAAATACCATCCCGAGCATATTGCTGATTTCAAAATGACTTCTGTGCTGTTCGATCTGCTGTCGCTCAACCAAACCAACTCGGGCGAAAGAGAAGGGCGAACCGCTCCACCTGCTTCGGATATGAATGATTACGTATTGAATGCGGTTCGATTTATAAGCAAAAAATACCGCTCCAATATCGGAGTTACCGACGTTGCGCAGGCGGCACATATATCGGAAAAGTATTTGCGTGAGCTTTTCAAAAAGGAAACGGGAAAGTCGGTTCAGGCATATCTGACCGATACAAGACTTTCTGCCGCAGTAACTCTGCTTTCAAATTCAAAATATAACATCGGCGAGATAGCAAGCCTTTCGGGCTTCGGAGAATACAGAAATTTCGCAAGGGTATTCAAGGAAAGATACGGCATCACGCCGAGCGAATACCGCGAAGCATCCAATAAAAAGGAGTAAATGACCGTGTCAAAAAGAAAAATACTGTTTATTTTGTTGTTTTGTATGACCCTGATATTCACCGCGTGTGAAGGCGGGGAAGCCGAGACCTCAGCACCGAGCGAAACCGATGCGCCCGCACTGACGCTGCCGACACTCGTTGAAAACGGTGAGGCTGCGTATGCCATCGTTCTTCCCGAAAGAAGCAACGGCGACATCAGAAACGCCGCAAATTCATTTGCCGACAAGCTTGGCGATATTTACGGCGTGAAATTTGAGGTCAAAAAGAACTCAAAGCTTGCCGAGGGGAAGAAACTCATAATGATCGGCGCGCAAGCGGAGGCTGAATATTCCTCTTATTACGCAGACGTTCCATATCGTGAATACGCGATGAAGCTGACCGATGACGGCAATATCGTCATCGCCGCATGGAGTGTCGATGCTATTGGTGATTGTTGCTCAAAGTTCATTATGCGACTCAAAAAATCCTTTGATTCGGGAGATACCGTGGGCACGATCACGGATGAAGTTTTGGTCAAAGGTGTTGATTCCGCGATAATTGAGGCGGAAGTTCCGCATTTCTCGCTGAATCGTATGCCTCTGATTTATCATATCGCAGGTGTACGCGGAGCTTACGGGCTTTGTTTCAAGGACAGCACCGCCGACGATTGGAATTCTTACGTGACAAAACTGACCGATACAGGCTTTTCTTTGATCCAAAAGAATGAGAATACCGATGCAAATTTTGCTGTGCTCGGTAAAAACGGCACGGAAATAACCGTCGATTATTGGACGGCGACGAAGGAGCTTGCGATTCTCGTTGACAAGCCCTCCTACCAATCGCCGCTCAAAGCAGAGAACGTTACTGCAACAACAATTCCGGTTGTCATTGAACCCGGCCTCGAGTATGCCGGCGCGCTGAAGGGTATGTGCTATGTCATCCAAGCCTCGGATGGAAGCTTCATCATAATTGACAGCGGCGACAGCGATCCGAAGTTCCTTGACCGACTCTATTCCGTGTTGACGGAAAGGGTTGCGGCGGGCAGTAAGCCCCACATCCGCGCGTGGTTCATCACCCACGCCCACGGCGACCACATGAGCGGAGTTGTCGATATCGCCGCAAGCAAATATGCCTCGCTTATCGAGTGCGATGCCGTGTATACCAATATGCCGCACGAATCCTATCAGACCGCTTACGATAAAAGTACCTACGCGAGCCGCATATCCAAGCTTGAAAAGGCGGCAAAGACGCTCGGTGCGGATTACGTTATTGCAAGAACGGGTCAGACATATTATTTCGCCGACCTCGAAGTGCAGATGCTTTGCACCGTTGACGATATGTTTATGACGGAATACAACGATCTCGATGAAACGAGCCTTGTCTTTACCGTCAAGACCGCAAGCAAGAAGCTGATATTCACAGGCGATGCGGGCCCCGTTGTAATCGGTCAGTACGTAATGAAACGCTATACCGCGGCGACCCTCAAATGCGACATCAGCCAGGCAAACTCGCACGGTGCAAACAACTCCGCGCACACGCAGTTCTATAAAGCAGTCGATCCCGATATATATCTTTGGCCCGCAAGCATTGAGTTTTATAACAAACATACGCCCAATAAGCACATCCAAAGCGACAGCACAGCCAAGGTCGTTTATTCCTATAACGGACTTTACACGATCGAGCTTAATTAAGGGAGAATTGAAATGAAGATACTTATAATCAGACACGCAGAGCCCGATTACGAGAATAATACCATAACCGAAAAAGGCTGGCGCGAGGCTCACATGCTCGCAGAAAGACTTGCAAAGCTTCCGATAAGCGACGTTTACGTTTCCCCAATGGGACGCGCACAGCACACGGCGCAGCCTTATCTCGAATTGACGGGCAAATCGGCGCAGACTCTCGATTGGCTTCACGAATTCCGCGGAAGAGTTTGGGATGAAGAGAAGCAGAAGAACCGCTGCGCCTGGAATATGAAGCCCCGCTTCTGGAACGATCATCCCGAAATGTTCGACAAGGACAAGTGGCTCGAAAACGAGCTTATGAGCTCGGGCAACGTCGAAGAGGTGTGGAATGAGACCATAAAGGAATTTGACGCCATTCTTGAGGGCTACGGCTATAAAAAAGACGGATTTTTCTACCGCACCGAGCAGAGCCCCGACACAACGATAGCGTTTTTCTGCCACTTCGGTCTCGGAATGGCACTCATCTCGCATCTTTCGGGCGTCGCGCTTCCCATGCTTTGGCAGAGCTTCTTCATGCCCGCATCGTCGGTCACAACAATGGTCACCGAGGAGCGAGTCAAGGGCGAGGTCTTCTTCAAATGTATGCAAATGGGCGACACCTCGCACCTCTACGCAAATGGCGAACCTGTTTCAAAAAAGGGACTTGCGAAGGAGTTTTATGAGGAAAAGACAGAAGCAGTTTTGCCGCAAGGGTGAGGGAGGAATAGTCGCCCTGCGGGCGAATGATGATCTC
>JAZQJB010000020.1:0-5418 GCA_045541375.1 Eubacteriales bacterium
TGTAGGGAAGTATTGATCTCTGTCACCCCGCGCCCGAAGGGCGCAGCTCCCGTTGGTCGCAGTGATATTCTCGCTACGCGAGAGTGATATTTCGCCTTCGGCGAAGTGATATTCGCTGACGCGAGTGATATTTTGCCTTCGTCAAAGTTAATGAAAAAATCCGCCACGGCGGATTTTCACATTTTTAATTATAATTCGCACTTGATTTGCCTTGGGTGCGAAAAATTTCGCGCGGTGCTGACTGCCCACCCCAACCCCTCCCGCAAGCGGGAGGGGCAAATTTGAGCAAGTAATATTTCGTGTTATCTGATTGATCAATTATACCTCAAGCTCCGCCTTTATCTGTTCGTGCAGTTCGGTGCGCCGTTGTTCAACAACTTTCGCCCATCTGTCGCGGGCGGGGATCAGTTTTTCTTGAACCTTTTGTATCTGCTGTATGAGGCAATCTGTTTCAGCTTTCCACTCGCTTATATCGTCGGGATAAATTCCGACTTCAATATTTATGTCAAAATTTATTTGCGAACCTACAAGGCTTGCATCAAGCCTTTTGATCTGACGGCACAGCGTATCAACTGTTTGTTGTGCTTGAGTTAAATTGATTTTTATATCAGAACGAAGGGGTGCATTGTGTTTTGCATTAAACAATGACAGACTCTGCGCGTAATTCTCGGATATTGCTAAGCTTTTTTCTGCAGCTTTCGCATTATTCAAAGCTTCCGTGCATAGCGCAAGCGCCTCGTCGAGAGCAGTAAGTTTAGCCTCAATCCTTGTGAGTGAATCTACGGTATCGATTATCGCTTTTGCGGCGGGAGAATCTATTGCTTTGATCTCATCAATTATCTGCGGGAGCAGTCTGCCGTAGCGCATATCACAGCCTCGGACTGCGCGAAGTTCGCGCTCGTGTTTTGTTATTTCTTCATTGATCTCGTCGAGTTGATCTTGGATTTCAGAAAACTTTTCTTCCGCATCAAAAACTTCTGCTTTTTCTTTTTCGAGCTTTTTATCTTTCTGACCGATCACGGTATAGAAAACCGACGACACTGTCACTCCTTCGAGTTTTTCGACGTCTGCTTGTTCTTTTTGCAAAGATGTGCCGAGGTCATTCAATACGGATTCGAGTTCATCGCGTTTTGCATAAAGATCGGAAAGTATCGGATCAATTTTATTCTTTATCGCAAGCTCTTCGCAAAGCTTGCAAAACTTATCATATAACGGGTGCATTTCCTACCTCCGCGAGATTCTTTGGCTACATTATATCATAAATCTGTTGATTTGTAAATAAAAATATGCTATAATAGAATCAACGAATCAAAGGAGCACCTCTGCAATGATAAAAAACGTAGTTCTTGACATCGGAAACGTGCTGGTTTCCTTTTATCCCGATATTTACATCTCGCAGTTCATCACCAAAAAGGGCGAGATCGATTATTATACAAACATTTGCTTCAAAAGCGCGGAGTGGCGGTGCGGGGATCTCGGCACGAAGTCGCGCGGGGAGATCATTGACGCGATCTGCGAAAAATACCCTGAGGATGCTGCAAACGTGCGTATGATCATGGAAAACTGCGACGATATGCTCCGCGTTTCAAAGAAAAATACCGAGGTCGTCAAGCGGCTGAAGGCGGCTGGGGTGGGAGTTTACTTCCTTTCAAATACGACAGATCACGCCTTTGAGCACATGAGCTCGGCTTACGAGGTGTTTTCTTATCTCGACGGCGGGATCGCCTCCTACCGTGAGGGAGTGGCAAAGCCGAGTGCCGAGATCTTCGAGCTCTTCCTTTCGCGTTACGGCAAGTGCGCAGAGGAATGCGTATTCGTGGACGATATGCCCCAAAACGTAGAATCCGCAAGGAAGGTTGGCTTCAACGGGATCATCCTCAAGAATATTGATGATCTTGAAGATGAGCTCTGCAGATTCCCGGAGCTTGCAAAGGTATTGAAGTAATGAGCAAAATGAACCGCACCCACGGGGTGCGGTTCATTTTTGTTAGATTTTTATATAAAATTGTAGACAAGTGAAAGAGTTTGTGCTATAATAAAAAAGAAAAAACTTATCATTATATAAAGGAGTAAGTATTATGGGACTTATTAAAGCCGGATTTGGCGCCCTCGGAGGCGTGCTTGCAGATCAGTGGAAGGAATTTTTCTATTGTGACGCTTTGGATATGGATACCTTGGTGGTCAAGGGTCAGAAGAGAGTCGGCGGACGCAGCTCCAATACAAAGGGCAGCGACAACGTTATCTCGAATGGCTCGGGCATCGCCGTTGCGGACGGTCAGTGTATGATCATTGTTGAGCAGGGCAAGGTCGTTGAGGTTTGCGCGGAGCCGGGTGAGTACACTTATGATAAGTCTACCGAGCCTTCGATCTTTGCGGGTTCGTTTGGCGAGAGCCTCAAGCAGACCTTCCTCGCAATCGGCAAGCGTTTCACCTACGGCGGCGACACGGGCAAGGATCAGAGAGTTTATTATTTCAACACCAAGGAGATAATGGGCAACAAGTTCGGTACCCCCAGCCCCATCATCTTTGAGGTGATGAACAAGAATATCGGCTTCAGCCGCACCGTCAACGTTCGTTGCAACGGTGTGTATTCCTACGTCATCAGCAATCCTCTCGTTTTCTATACCAAGGTCTGCGGAAATGTTGAGCAGGCGTTTACCCGCGATCAGATCGACGAGCAGATGAGAGCCGAGTTTATCTCCGCGCTTCAGCCCGCTTTCGGCGCGCTTGCGGAGATGGAGCTTCGTCCCGCACAGCTTCCCGCAAAGGTCAACGAGCTCAAAAAGGCGATGAATGACGCTTTGAAGTTCGAGTGGGTCGAGTCGCGCGGTATTACCGTTGAAAAGATCGCGCTCAACCCCATCACTCTGAATCCCGAGGATATGAAGAAGATCCAGGAGATGGAGGATTCGATGTCCTACGGCACAAACGCCGCAATGATGGCGGGACGTATGACATCCGCAACCGCAACGGCTATGGAAACCGCGGCGGGCAACAGCGCGGGCGCAATGACCGGATTTATGGGTATGAATATGGCAGGCGGCGCAATGGGCGGAGGATTTGGCGCGGCTCAGCAGCTTTATAATATGGGTCAGGAGCAGCAGGCAGAGAAAAAGGCTGCCGACTCTTGGAAGTGCTCCTGCGGAGCAAGTGCAACGGGCAAATTCTGCGCCGAGTGCGGAGCTAAAAAGCCCGAGGTTCAGGGTTGGAAGTGCGCTTGCGGCACGGTCGCTACCGGCAAATTCTGCCCCGAATGCGGAAGCCCCAAGCCCGCGGATGACGGCGGATGGACCTGCTCTTGCGGCGCAAAGAATACGGGCAAGTTCTGCCAGAACTGCGGTTCTAAGAAGCCCGCGGGCGTTCCTCAGTATAAGTGCGACAAGTGCGGCTGGCAGCCCGAGGATCCCACAAAAGCTCCCCGTTTCTGCCCCGAATGCGGAGATCCCTTTGACAATGGAGATATCGTCTGATATAAGCGAACAATCTTATACAAAGGAGTGAGCTCTGTTGGCTGAATTACAGCAATTTAAGTGCCCGTGTTGTGACGGCGCCATAGAATTTGACAGCAAATCGCAAAAAATGAAGTGCCCATATTGCGGCACCGAATTTGAGCTCGAAGCCCTTCAGGCTTATGATGAAGCTCTGAAGGCTCAACCCGAGGACAATATGCAATGGGAAGCCGAGGCGGGAACTCAATGGCAGGAAGGCGAGACCGACGGAATGAGGGTCTACACCTGCAACTCCTGCGGCGGCGAGATCGTGGGCGATGAGAACACGGGCGCAACAGAATGCCCCTTCTGCGGCAATCCCGTTGTAATGACGGGTCAGTTTTCGGGAAGTCTGCGTCCCGACCTGGTCATCCCCTTCAAGCTTGACAAAAAAGCGGCGATCGAAGCACTCAAGAAGCATTATTTCGGCAAAAAGCTTCTGCCGAAGGTCTTTCAGGATGAAAACCGCATCAAGGAAGTCAAGGGCATCTACGTCCCCTTCTGGCTCTTTGGCGCGGATGCGGACGGCTACGTGCGCTACAAGGCGACGAGGATCCGCTCGTGGAGCGACAGCAATTACAGATACACCGAAACAAGCTACTATACCGTCGTGCGCGCGGGCGAGATCGGATTTGAAAACGTCCCCGTGGACGGCTCGACAAAGATCGACGATGCTTTGATGGAGTCGATCGAGCCCTTCGATATTTCCGAAGCGGTCGATTATAACAGCGCTTATCTTGCGGGATTTTTTGCGGATAAGTACGACGTCGACGCGGAAAGCAGTATCGAGCGCGCAAATGAGCGAATCAAGCAGACCACGCGTGATGCGTTTGCCGATACCGTTCACGGATACACCACCGTTACACCCGTCAGCACCAACATCAGCCTTTCGGGCGGCAAGGCGAAGTATGCGCTTTATCCCGTCTGGATGCTGACCACACAATGGAACGGTAAGACCTACACCTTTGCCATGAACGCGCAAACAGGCAAGATCGTCGGCGACCTGCCGATGGATAAGGCGTTATATCGCAAGTGGCTGTTTGGCGTTGCAGGAGCTGTCAGCGCGGCGGTTTTCGCGTTGAGCTACCTCTTGTGGCTCTTGTAAGGAGGTGTGCGTGATGAAAAGAAAGATTTTATCTTTGGCAATGGTCATTCTGATCTGTTTCAGCTTGACCTTTGCGGCTTCGGCGGCCTCGGCTGATTTCGTGGTTGACGGCGCAGACCTGCTTTCCGAATCCGAAGAAAACGCATTACATACAACTCTTGCAGACCTTTCGGGCAAATATAATGTTCAGATCGCCGTGGTGACCGTGTCTTCAACGAACGGCTACGGTGCCGATGTATTCGTTGAAGATTACTACGACAACAACGGCTACGGTTATGGCAATGACAAGGCGGGCGTTCTGCTTTTGGTGTGCATGGATGAGCGCGAATACAGGATCCTCAGCAACGGTTTCGCGGCAGATGCGATCACGATGGAGTACATAGATTATATCTCCGATGCCATCGTTTCCGATCTGTCGGCGGGCGACTATGCGTCGGCTTTCGAGACCTTCGCGGAGGAATGTGACTATTACATCAACGGATATATCAACGGTTTTCCGTTTGATTTCAAAGCAAATCTGATCCTTGCGCTGATCGTTGGTTTGGTTGTTGGTTTGATCGTAGCCTCGACCTTGAAGGCACAGCTTAAGTCTGTCCGCAGACAGAATCAGGCGAATGTCTACGTCAAAGAGGGCAGCATGAAGATCACGCGCTCGGGGGACTATTATATGTATCGCACTGTCACCCGAACCGAAAAGCCCAAGAGCAATTCGTCATCCTCCTCACCCTCCGGATCGTCGAGAAACGTCGGCGGAGGAAGATTTTAATCAAAAAGACCGCTTTGGGGGTCTTTTTAATTAAAAGTGGAAAGTGAAAAGTGAAAAGT
>JAZQJB010000021.1:0-5091 GCA_045541375.1 Eubacteriales bacterium
CACACAGAGATACCACCGGTCCCGAGATATACGAGGATCTCGACGGCGAGGTCGATGTATTCGTCGCGGGAGTCGGCACGGGCGGTACCATCAGCGGTGTCGGCGAGTATCTTAAGGAGAAGATGGTGGGCGTCGAGATCGTTGCGGTCGAGCCGCACGAGTCGGCGGTGCTCTCGGGCGGCAAGGCAGGGGCACACGGCTTGCAGGGTATTGGAGCCGGCTTCATCCCCGAGGTGCTCAACCGCGAGGTGATCGACAGGATCGAGACCGTGACGCTCGAGGAGGCTCGCGCGGCGGCACGCCTGCTCGCGGCGCGTGAGGGCATTCTCGCGGGAATTTCCTCGGGTGCAGCTCTGCACGCGGGAATAAAGGCGGCGAGCTCAGACGAAAACCGTGGTAAGACGGTGGTCGTGCTGTTACCCGACACGGGAGAAAGATATTTATCTGCGGGGCTGTTTGAATAATGGGTGCGGTATACGAATTTGAAAAGGAAAAGCTGATAGTCGGTGTTATATATAACGACGAGGAGGTCTACTCTCGTGCTATCGCTATGCTGACCGCGGCGTTCGGCCCGATCGAGGATGAGTCGGAGAGATTTTCCTTCTCGCGCGAGTTCTCTGACTATTACGACGAGGAGCTCGGCGGCGAGGGAATGCGCGTTATTCTCAGCTTCCGCGACACCGTCGCGCCCGAGAGGCAGGCAGAGATAAAGACCGCAACGAATGAGATGGAAAAAATACTCTCGGTAGGCGAGGACAGAAAAATCAATCTTGACCCCGGCTTTATAAACCACGGCAGGCTAATGCTCGCAACCACCAAGTGTGCAGGCTTCAGAATACCGCTCTTGGACGGTATATACACCGAGCTTACGCTCTTCTACGCGCGCGGCGCGTGGCAGAAATTACCGTGGACTTACCGCGATTATCAATCAGAAAAGGTGCAGAAATTCTTAACACGGGTTAGGACTAAGTACTTAAACGACAGAAAAGGCAAGTAAAAAAAGCGAGACTGCGGTCTCGCTTTTTCATTATAACTTCTTCATTTTTACACTGCCAACCAAGCGCCGGTGTACGAACGCGAGTAGCATGGAAGCTTCAAGCCGCTTTTTTCAAAGAGATTTGACTGAAAATCGGCGGCTGACGAGCGATGCTGCAATTATTATTGGCGAAGGGATTTCTAGCAGAAATCGACGGCTGACGAGCGAAGCTGTATTTACGCTACGCAACTTTTTTGCAAAGAGATTTTGAGTGTAAATCGGCGGCTGATGAGCGACGATGTATTTACATACATCGAGCGAGGAAACGCACGATTTACACCAAAATATCGAAGCAAAATAAAGATCCCCCCGTCAAACGGGGGGTATTTCATTTTCGGGTAAAACCCTAAATGCTACTGGCGACGCACAAGTGCGTTTAGAATTGGCCTGCCAGCCATGCATCTTTTACTTACTACCCATAAATGGGTCCCGTGGGTCGAACAAACTTAACTGATCGCTCTCTTTATCTTGCTTTAATTGGTCTGCTATGTACTCCTTTATTGCTTTCGTGTTCTTCCCCACGGTATCGACGTAATATCCCTTGCACCAAAACTCGCGGTTTCGGTATGCAAATTTCATATTGCCCCACTTTTGAAAAATCAAAAGTGCACTCTTTCCTTTAAGATAACCCATAAATCCCGAAACGCTCATTTTGGGCGGGATGCTTACCAGCATATGTATATGGTCTGGGCACACCTCACCTTCAATTATTTCTACACCTTTCCATTGACATAGTTTTCTAAGTATTTCTCTTATCTCCAACCGTTTTTCTTCGAAAAACACCTTTCGCCTATACTTTGGTGCAAAGACAATATGGTACTTGCAATTCCACGACGTATGTGCTAAAATATTACTGTCTATGGTCTCTTTTTTCATAGATAATCCTCCGTTTGTGTTTTTTTAGTTTCGACTGGCAGGTCAATTCTAATTATATCACAAACGGAGGATTCTTTTCATCGGTTAACCTCTTTTGAACCACGCGACTATCGCGTGGTTTTCGTTATACAAAAAACCATCAAAAACTTTCGTCCTTGATGGATTTTCATGTTATTACTTAGTTAATGTTTCTATAGCTATCTGCATTCCTAATTTGAAGGCATACTCGAAGATGGCTACTTCAGCAAGGCTTGCATATTCGCTCCAGCTTCTCTCCACCGTCGCATAGTTTGCTATTCGTCGGTCGTACACGACGAATAACGCAATATACCGCAAGCGGTATGCGTCGGATAAAAACAAATTCAGCTTTGCCTGATAGTTGCTCCCGGCGGTTTCGCTGCGTCAAAAACAACACTCAGTTGTTTTTAACTTGCTACATGTAATTCTCGAAGATTTCTTTCTGCTCGTCGGTGAAGGTTTTCTCCAAGTCCTCGTGATGCCTTGCTATGTAGCCGAGAAGTTCTTTCATCTCCTTCGAGTTTGTTCGGCTGTTCTCGTGCGGAATAGTGTTTCCGTGCCATAGCTCTTCAATCGTTCCTTTCATCGCTGCTCTCCGTAATGGCAAAGGACGACTCATCACCGACTTGACTCGGCTTTGAATCGTCCACTTTGTCTATTCTTAATGCTTCTTCGATGGTGTGCGCCATCACGAGCTTCTCTATCCAATCCGCGAGTTCCTCGGTGCTCATGTTCTTTCCACGGCACTTTTCGAGATCTTTCATGACCGCCTTGAGCACCTTTTCGCTCGCTTTCGGATACATGTTTTTCCATGCTTGCAGTATCATTTTGTTACCTCCTATTCTTTGGTAACACCAACAATACCACAAGTTTGAGGGAAAGTCCAGCACATATTAAGAAATCTCTTAATGCCACTGCTATACAAACAACGACTCATAATAAGTCTCCTAATTATTTATTGGTGGGGACGATTTCCACAATATCATCCATTGTACATTCAAGTGCGGTACAAATTTTAACAAGTACATCACTCGATACGGTTGCACCGTCTTTTTTCATTTTAGCTAATGTCGCAGGACTGATTCCCGCCTTCGCAGCAAGTTCCTTGCTCTTCATCTCACGATCAATAAGTAGTTTAAAAAGTTTCTTATAGCTTGCAGCCATTTTCTACCTCATAAAAATAAGTATTTTTATACAAGTATATTTTAGCACTTATATCGACAGAATGCAAGAGTTTTTGCAGAACAAATTAAAAGATCGCTAAATTTCTTTCAGTAGCTCAAACCAAGGTCGATCCTATCAATAGTATCGCAATTTTGAATTCGTTCCTATAGAAATGATCGTAACAAAAACTGCTCTTCTTTGTTTAAGGCAGGATGAATTTTTGCCATGCGCGAAGTGAAAAACAGTTAAATTAAATCTCAAAATGACTTGCATAATTTGCGATTTAGAGTTACAATTTGGCAAAGGAAAAGCCTCGGCTGGTGAGCCGAGGCGAACAAAAAAATAAGAGGCTACCAGCAAAGCAACCTCTTCTTCAGATGCATAAGCATCCTGGGCAGAAATGCACATATGTGCGCCTGTCGGTATTATTATATACCATTTTTCACAAAAGTCAATAGTAGACCTTCTCGCGCCTTATTTATCGGGGAACCCCGAAAGCAGCTTGCGATTTCGGGGAGTTTTGACCACATAAACTGACCATTTCGCCAAACGGAATATACGGAACATACGGAAACAATGTGATTATTGTACGGTTTGGTTTACAAAATCGGACTAAACGGACTAAAAAAGACGCAAAAAACGCGCACGGGGCCGTTGGTGTAATAAACCCCACAAGTTCAAGCATAAATGCTCGCGCGTCCCACGTTCTTCCGCCTCGCGCCTCACACCCAGATCCAAACGGAGGTTTGGTCGATCCTCCGATCTGCTTTTATCGTGGGGTTTCGGGTGTCAACGATCAATTCTATAGCGTCCCTCTTTGTGATCCGTCCCAGACGCCTTGATAGGTGCTTCGCAGCTTCCCAAGCGGCTCGCGAATTATAATTTGAACGATTTTGGGGGCTTCATATTTAATATTGATCGTTAAAGCGTGAATTTTAACACCTCAAAACCAATTCATCAAATATAAGATCAGCGCCGATATCTCAATTAATACCGGCGCTAACGCTTTATACTTGCATATCAAATATGCTTTTCTATTTGATCATCGACTGATATTCGGCAGACTTGCCGCTGCAATGGACTGACCTACGCGGCGGCTGCTCTCATCGGGGAGATGGATCGTGATCTTCTCTGCAAGCTCGGGGAACTCCTCGGCGAGAACCTTCTGTGCATTCTTGTAAAGAATGTTTCCGCCTTCGCCGGAAGAAACGCGTCCCATAAGGAGAACGTGCTTTATATCGTAGAAGAGCGCGTAGTAAGCGACCGCGTATCCGAAGTATGCGCCGATGGTCTCATAGATCTTTGCGGCGCGCTCATCGCCATTTGCCATAAGCCCCTGAACGACCTTGAGCTTCTCGGCAGGGGATGCACTCTCGTCGAGCTCAATTCCCGCGGCGGGAGCAAGCTTGATTACAGAATCCTGGGAGAAATACTTAACGCCACAGCCGTAGTCGCCCGACCACTCGTCAACCATTGCATTCTTGTTGAAGTCGGCCGGCACGAATGCGAGCTCGTTGAGCCAGCCTGTGATGTTGCCGTTTCCGTCAACGTATCCGCCGGCCTCGCTCGTTCCCATAGCGATACCGAGAACGTTGGTATCGTCAAGATCCATAGCGCCCGCGAGGGCGGTAACGTCGCCGTCGTTAGCAACCTCTATCGGAACGTCTCCGAGTTCCTTTGCGATGTCGGTGTAAATATTCTTAACAACCTTCTCAAACGCCTCGGGGTTCTCGTTCTTTACCTTGAGGAAGAGGGAGGAGGTCATAATACGGTTTCCGATAACAACGCCCGCGGTGGAAACACCGATAGCGTCAACACGTGGCATCTTGGATGCCGCCGTCCTCATAGCATCCATGATTCCATCGTAGTGATACTGAGGATCGTTCTGGAGCTTTGGGAACCAGACAACCTCCTCGGAATAAGTAGCCTCGCCTTCAACCACCGCGCTTACCTTACGGTCACTTCCGCCGGCGTCGAAGCCGATACGGCAGCCGTCG
>JAZQJB010000022.1:0-1992 GCA_045541375.1 Eubacteriales bacterium
ATCCGCCCGGAAAGGGGGCGTATTTCTGTTTTTTAGTTTCAGTTAAACTTCTTCGCGATCTCGCGCAAAGACTTTGCGGTTGCGGCGGGGTTACCGTTGGTTTCCGCGGTTTCGGGGAGTTCCTTGTCGAAGACGGCGTTATAGATCATCGCCGCCTGCAGGTAGCCGAGGCCGATCTTTTCGGGATTCGAGTAATCGTGGTAAGCCTCGCCGTAGTTGATGACGCCGATTCCAAATTCAGCCGCCCATTTGTCGGCAAGTGCCTTGAAATACGCGCTGCCCTCGGCGGCGGAGTAGGTCTCCTTTTTGCCCGAATCGGTATATCCGGGGTCGCCGCCCGCTGTGGTGAAGATGCCGGGCTTCGATTTGCTGTTGAGCGTGAAGAGGAAGATCTTATCGGTTTCCGCCTTGAAGAGGGGCATTACGGTGCGGAGCGCGGCAAGTTCGCTTGCCTCAACGTCAGTCGCCGACTTCGTGCAGCGGCGGGAGATCTGGATCACGATAGCGTCCCAATCGTTCTCGGCAAGTGCGGTGCGCAAGCCGAGGTCGCTCTTTTCATTTGCGATATCGTTAATAACGAACGTCGAGCTGCGAACGTACTGCGAAACAACGTTTCTGCCCTCGACTTCCTTGACGAGCTTGCCGAAAACGCTCGCGCAGGAGTAGTCGTCCATCAGATTCGAGCCGACGATCAGGAGATTGAAGGGCTTGTCGGTTACGTCTTCGGTGAGATCGGGCACAAGTCCGCCAAGAACTGTGTCGTTCGCGATACCTTCAAGAACGCCATTTGCAGGCGCAGCGGATATCTGATAGGGAATAAAATCCGCTTTCTCGCCGAAAACGGTCGTATAAATAACGGCGGCGGCGAGATAGGAGCCGATCAGCGAGGGGTGACGCTCGTCGGAGTGATAAAGATTGAAATCATATTTTGCAATGCAGTTTTCAAAAGCGTAGCCCGCGGGCGCGACTTTTACGCCGCCGAGAGCCGCCGCGAACTCAAGGTTGACCTCGTGCATGAACTTGGTGTGCGGCTTTCTCGTCATATGGTGGGACGCAACCTCGGAGATCGAGGTCGGATTGAGCGCGTTGTATTCAATGACCGTGCCATTGTTGTTGCCCCAAACCGAGTACAGCAGCACGTCGCCGCCCGCAGCCTTCGCGAGCTCTTGGATCTTCTTCGCGGAAGCGAGCTCGACCTCTTTTACCGTGTTTTCATAGGGCGAAATACGGCGCGAGGGCTCGATGATGACGTAGTCCCAGCTATTATTTTTGAGCAGCGGGATCGCCTGCTTGCCGACCTCGGTGCGCTCGTCGGCGAAATCCGAGATGGTCGCGCTTCCCTTTGTCACAGATTTAACGCTGACCTTTTTGCCGTTCGCGGTCGCGATCTTCGCGAAAAGGTCGGGCATATCGTTGTAGTACATCAGGCTGTTGCCGAGGAAAAGAATATTGAGCATTTTGTCCTCCTGGATCTCTTCGGTAGTTTCGGGCACGGGGTCGGTCGCGGCTTCGGTCTCGGTTTTTGGAGCCTCGGTGGTGTCATCAACGACCGTCGTGACATCCCCCGCACCGCCGCCCGAACAAGCAACCGCCGTGAAAGCGAGCAATATTGCAAGAATTAAGGAAATGAACTTTTTCATAAGAAATACCGTCCTTTCTCAGTTTAGCTTTATTATATCATAAATCAGAAGGATTTTCAATATATATTTACGTTTTCCGCAAGGGAAACATATCGCGCCGAAGGTATATCTCATTTGCAAAGCAAATATATCGCATCCGCGTAAGCGGATATATCGCGCACCCTAAGGTGCATATTATACGACTTGACACGAGAGTTCCGAGTATCCGAACGGGGTGGCATAGAAAAAGCACCGAAGCTTTGCTTCGGTGCACAGACTGCTGACAAACTTGTATATGAAAAAACAATATGTCAAATTGCACAATAATAGTCAAGCATCTGTGTTCGCAATCTCTAATAGGGGTGCAGGGGGC
>JAZQJB010000023.1:0-51842 GCA_045541375.1 Eubacteriales bacterium
GATCCCGGAAAAGCGTTCTCCCGTTGTGAGTTTAACATCAATGTGGATTTTGCGGGCTATTGCGAATTGGCGGTTTGATCTTAAAGCCTTCGCGACGGGCGGAGATAAACTCCGCCCCTACGTAAAAAACGCATTCGGGAATTCGTGGTATTAGCGAAGAAATACAACAAAATAATGGCAAAAAGGGCTTGACATAGGGTGGACAATCTGTTATAATGGTTTCACCTCTGTTGTTCGAGGTCTTTTTTGTTGTGCGAAAGTTATTCGATTTCCGCTTTTGCCAAGAAAGCCCGAATACGTCAGAGGGAGGTTACATTTTATATGGAGGTGCCGAAAAAATGGCGGGTAAAGAAAAAAGAGTCAGCGTTACTCTCGTTTGCACCGAATGCAAGCAGAGAAACTACGACACAAAAAAGAACAAGAAGAATACGCCCGACAGACTTGAGCTGAAGAAGTATTGCAAATTCTGCCGTAAGCACACTCTTCACAGAGAAACCAAATAAGGGGGTCGCTATGAAGACATCAAAAATCCTTGCGGTTATCCTTGCCGCAATGCTGATGCTCACACTCCTTACTGCAAATGTCTTTGCCGATGAAGTTACCGGTGAGGCTGCTGCCGAGACAACCGCTGAGGTTGCAGGCGACGCTACCGAGGCTCCCGCAGAGGAAACCGAAGCTCCCGCAGAGGATGATCACGACGATCACGATCACGACCACGAGGGTGAGACCGAAGACGAGCACGACCACAGCATCAACTGGGTCGACATCATCGTTTCGGCTTCCATCATCGTTCTCGCTGCTCTCGCTTTCGTTATCTGCTACTTCGCTATCCCCTCTTTCAAAGAGAAGGTAAAGAAATTCTTCAGTGATTACAAGAGTGAGCTCAAAAAGGTAACTTGGTCCTCTAAAGAGGATGTCCGCCGTAATACTATCACAGTAATCGTTGTTATCGCCGCGCTCGTAATTGTCATCGCTATTCTTGACATGATCTTCTCGGGCGGCATTGAGGCTCTCAGCCACCTGATCTGATAAGATCCAATGAGCGATATCAATGAAATGAATGTCGGTGTGCGTTGGTATGTGGTGCATACGTACTCCGGATATGAAAACAAGGTTATGGCAAATATCCAGAAGATCGTTGAAAACCGCGGTCTCGGAGACTTGATCTTTGAGGCAAAGATTCCGGTTGAAACAGTTCTGGAAAAGAAGGGTGACGAGGAAAAGGAAGTTGAGTACAAGCTCTTCCCCGGCTACGTTCTTGTCAAGATGATCATGAACGACGAATCCTGGCACGCTGTAAGAAACATTACAGGCGTTACCGGCTTCGTAGGCCCCGGATCCAAGCCCACCCCCCTCTCCGATAAAGAGGTCGAAGACCTTAATATCGAAGAAAAGAAAGCTCCCCGTCTCACCGTCGGCGTTGGAGACGAGGTCGTCATCAAGGGCGGTCTGTTCGATGGATATAACGGAACAGTCCAGTCTATCTCCGATGACGCAAAGAAGATCACCGTCCTCGTTAAGAGAGGCCGCCGTGATATGCCGGTAGAGTTTGACGCCGCAAACGTAGTTCCGGTATAAATTTAGTGGGAGGAAGAAAAATTTTTGAATTCTTCCGCCAAAAACCACATGGAGGTATTTATTTATGGGAAAGAAAGTATTGGGCTATATCAAGCTTCAGCTGCCCGCCGGTAAAGCAACTCCTCAGCCCCCCGTAGGTCCCGCCCTCGGTCAGTACGGTGTTGCAATTCCGGTTTTCACAAAGGAATTTAACGAAAGAACCAAGAACGACATCGGTCTCATCATCCCTGTAGTTATCACTGTATATGCAGACCGTTCCTTCACATTCATCACCAAGACTCCCCCCGCACCCGTTCTCATTCTCAAGGCTGCAGGCATTGAGAAGGGCTCCGATAAGCCCAACAAGAACAAGGTTGCTAAGCTTACCAAGGAACAGGTAAGAAAGATCGCAGAGACCAAGATGCCCGACCTTAACGCTGCTACCATCGAGACCGCTATGAGCATGATCGCAGGTACCGCACGTTCCATGGGTATCACCGTAGAAGACTAAGAGGAGGTAAGTTAAAATGGCTAAAATGGGTAAGAAGTATACAGATAGTGCTAAGCTCATCGACCGTTCGAAGGCTTACGATCCCTCTGAGGCTATGGCTCTCGTTTGCCAGACCGCAAAGGCAAAGTTTGATGAGACTGTTGAGATCCACATCCGTCTGGGCGTTGACTCCCGTCACGCAGACCAGCAGGTTCGTGGTGCAGTTGTTCTCCCCAACGGTACCGGTAAGACCGTTAAGACTCTCGTATTCGTAAAGGATCCCGCTAAGATCGAGGCTGCTACCGCAGCAGGCGCAGATTACGTTGGCGGCGCAGAGTTCGTTGAGAAGATCACCAAGGAAAACTGGTTCGACTTCGACGTTGTAATCGCATCTCCCGACATGATGGGCGTTATCGGCCGTCTCGGTAAGGTTCTCGGTCCTAAGGGACTTATGCCTTCCCCCAAGAACGGTACCGTTACCCCCGACGTTGCTCGTGCAGTAAACGAGGCTAAGGCAGGTAAGATCGAGTACCGTCTTGACAAGACCAACATCATCCACTGCCCTCTCGGCAAGGTTTCCTTCGGCGAGCAGAAGCTCCAGGAGAACTTTGACGCTCTCGTTGGCGCAGTTATCAAGGCTAAGCCCGCTGCTGCTAAGGGTCAGTACATCAAGAGCTGCGTAATCGCATCCACGATGGGCCCCGGCGTTAAGATCAACCAGGCTAAGCTTGGCTAATAAACAAAAAGACCGCTTCGGCGGTCTTTTTGTTTAGTTATGATCGCCTACGGCGAGTTTAGAGTTATGATTGGCTACGCCAAGCTATGATGTGCCTTCGGCACAGTTTGAAGTAGCAAAGCGATCATATCATAACGTTTGCGAAGCAAACTCATAGTGGCGAGCGTAAGGGAGTCTCATAACTCATAACTAAAAAACACAAGGTTTTCTTAAAATCATTGACTATTTTGCAATTCTGTGATATCATATTTATAGATATGACTATTAATATTTGAAATGGGAGATATACCTATGGCTTGGGGAACATTTGGTGTCGCGCATATCGCCACGCTCGTTTTTGCCGTGGTTTTGAATGTCGCGCTTTATTTCATATTGAAGAAATGCTCGCAGAAAGTGCAAGTGACGGTTCTCGGGATCCTGTCGTTCTGGGGGATCGCCGCGATAATATACAATCTCTTTCCCCTCGAGATGGCGCTTGAGTATCTCCCGCTCCACCTTTGCTCCTTCAACGCGATGATCCTGCCCTTTGCGGTCTTCACGCGCAACAAGGTGATCGGAAATCTGACTCTGCTTTGGTCGCTCGGAGCCGCAATGGCGCTGATACTCAACCATTCGATAGCAGACACCGCGATCGGAGGGCCCGTTTTCTGCTTCTACTATTTTCCGCACGTTTTCGAAGCGAGCATACCGATCATACTATTCAAGCTTGGACTTTGCAAGCTTGACGCAAGATGCATCTTTTCAACCGTGGGAATATCAGCGGCTGTTTACACCGCTGTGCACGCGATCAATCTGAAGATCAATGAATACTGCAAGGAAAACGAGATAGTCGACCGGGCGGGCGAGATCATTGATGTCAACTACATGTACTCAATGGCACCGGACAACCCTCTGCTCGATCTATTCTACGAATGGTTCCCCATGCCATTCTGGTATATGCTCCCCGTCATACCGATCGTGCTTATATACCTTGGCGCCATTTACGGCATCGCGGCGCTTGTCAAGAAGAAAAAGTCTGCATAAAAACAACACAGAAGGCTCGAAAAAGCCTTCTGTGTTGTTTTTTGTATTTTTACGAATACTTATCGGTCGCCTTGATGGCTTCGCCGGTGATGACCTTGCCCGCTTCCTCTGCGATCTTCTTGGTGAAGCTGCGGAGAACTCGGAACTCGCCGTCGCCGTCGTTAACCGTGATCATAGCGGCGCGCTCGGAGTAGTTATAGTATTTGTATTCGTAGTATGTGTATTCGTTGGTTTCGGGATCCTTATAGGATGTTTCAACCTTGATGCGAACGTCATAATTACCGCGGTTTGCGAGGATCGCATCGACTTCCGATTCGGTCAGACCGTTGGTTCCGTCGTGAACGCTTCCCTGCTTGGATGCATAGAGGAGCGCCGAGAAGAACTTACGGAAGTTCGACATGCCGTATCTCATATATTCCTTGATGAGAACGCCGTCGTGAGTGCAGATGCGGATCTGGTTTGCGGTGACGTAGACCTGATAATCGGGGCAGTCGATAACGCCCTTGAGGACTGCGACCTCCTCGCCGCGATTGTTGTTCACAAGATAACCGTCGCCCTCGATCTTTACTCTTTCGCCGGCGCTGTTATATACCTTGATGTTTTCGTGGTCGATGACCCACTTAAATCCCTTCTTATCGATTACAGTAAGCTCGGAGACCGACTCCATCTTGTTGCCCTTTGAATCGTAGCCGAGAATAGCCATCTGAGCCGAAGAGATCGTGCCCTTCTTCTTTGCATCTGCAGAGCAGTTGGGGTTGGTTACCGAGTCGGACATTGAGTTATCAAGCTCGAAGGTGTAAAGATTGCCGTCATACTCAACCTCGACCTTGGTCGCCCACGCGAGGTTCATCGAGAAATAAAGGTCGTTTACCCAATCGTTCTTGGTGTAGTTGAGGAATGTGAGCGCGGAACGATCGACCTCAACAATGAAGTTGTAAATTCCCGAGGTGATATAACGGGTGCCCTGCTCGGTCTCAGCACTGATGAAGATCAGATGCTCATACTTCTCCTGGAAGGTGAAGTAGATTACGTATTCGGGATTCTCGAGTCCGTACTTTTTGAGCGCCTCATCATCGATTCCAAGCTTGACAACTCCGATAGGAGCGAGAGTGTAGAAGGTCTGCAGGCAGGTGTCGATGGAGTTATCGTTTGCCACGTAACCTGCGGGGTAGCTGAGAGTGTAGGGAGTGTTCGCGTAGAATGTACCCGTTCTCTCGTCAAGATCCTGGAAGGTGAAGGAAACGATGGGATCGAGATCGAGCTTGTCGATCTCCTCATCGGTGGCATCATCGGGAATGGAGTTGAACTTTTCACCCTCCCAGATGGTGAAGTTTTCAACGTCGAAATAGTTGTTGAGCTCCATCGGGTAGGTAACGAGAGGAGTTACGAACTTCTCGATCGGCTCGTGGAGCACACTTTCGATGCTGTCGTAGGTCTTGCCGTCGTACATTCCAAGATAGGAACCGTCAAGGCTGTAGTTCATAACGTAAACCGCGTCGCGGTCGGTCAGCTTGACGTAATAGCCCGTGTTCGAAGGAACTGCATCGCCAACGTAAACGGTGTGGGAGTTACCGTCGATATCGGTCACGCGGTACCAGTTGGGAGTGTAATCGTATTCGTTGCCATTTTCGTCCACTCTCTTTTCGGGAGCAAGGCCGTATTCGGTGTAAAGTCCGTTTTCGTCCTTGATGGGATCGGGGATCTTTCTTGTCGAGAGCGAGTATCCGCATGAAACTGCAAGCGAGGAGAACATTACCTGCGAGAAGGGTGTTCCCTCGTAGCCCTTGATCTGGAAATCGCCGTCCTTATCGACGTAGAAGGTATATGATCCGTGATCGTTGTGAACCTCGATCTTATCGATGTTATCCTGCTTGATCTGCTTGAACATCTGAATTCTGTTCGCAACGCCGACCTCTTCGCCCTCAACGGTATCAATGACCGAGTAAACGGTGTTGATACCCGTGTCGGGATCGACCTTGACCTCGGTGCCGAGGGCGGTCACATAGATATAAGTGTTCTTTGAAGTATCCGCGGAAACCGATAGATCGAGCGTGTCGCCCTTATCGTCGCACATAACGTAGATGCCGTTTTTCTGCTTGATCTGGTACTTCGCGCCGTCGTAATCCTCAAAATAAATGATATTGACGATATAATCAACGAGAATGAAGGCTGCGATCAGAAAAACGACAAGCACGGAGAGCGCGATTATCCAGTTTCTCTGCATCTTTGCCACCGAACGGCGGCGGCGAAGACGCGCGGTGCTTTCATTTATTGCCTTGCCGTTTGTCATCTGTACTTTCTCCTTACGAGAACGTAAACGCCTGCAATAGCGGTGATGAGAGTGGGGATAAGGATGAGGGCGATGGTCCATCTGTTAGCCTGAGCGGTGGTGAGAGTTTCGATGGTGGTCGAAGCGAAGGGCTTGATATCAAGTCCGACGGGAACGTTCTCACGTCCTGTTGCGCGGAGTGCGCTGAGCATCAGGTCGGTGTTACCGTAGGTGTTCGAGAGAAGGAGGGTGCTCGAGAGGAAATCGGTCGAGCCGCAAGCAAGAACGTAGGAATAGTCCTCGTTGGTGTTATCAACCATTCTCGATTCACGGGTGATGGTCATAAGCTTGAAGGGATACTGAGAAGTTGCCTCTGCAACAACTGTGGTATCAACAACTGCGGTTGCGGTCGAGGGGGAAACGAAAACGTCGAACATTGAGCGCGATACGCCGTCCTTGTAATAAGAACCGTAGCTGAAGTTCTGCGTGGGATCCTCCTCATCCTGATGCCAAACGCTCTGATAGGTGTCGGAATAGGAGATTCCCATCGCGTTCTTGAAGATGACCTTGGGGGGATAGGTGGTTCTCAGATCCTTGTGGAGAGAAGCGCCGAGACCAAGGGTAGCATAGGTGCCGACAACGGTCATACCGTCCTCGGTCAGCGACTGGTTATAATCGCGGATCGTGGTGCCGTGTACGTTTTCCATATTGTCGGTGTGGCGGTCGAACTTGATGCCCCATTCCTCAAGATACTCCTCAAGATTGGGAAGCAGAGGTGTGGTGGGGTTGACGAAGACCATGAGGGCGTTTGTACCGTCAAGGAAACGGTCGAGCTTTTCGATCTCGGAGATATTCGAAACGCCGTCATTTACAAGGAAGTCGTCCTGCGGGTCATAGATGACCATAAGGCGGCAGTCCTCGGGGATCTCCTGGTGTGCAAGGTCGATAAGCTGGACCTTGTAGCCGCCGTCCTCGAGCAGGGAGAGCATATACTGAGTTTCCGCAATATCGTTCGCCGCCATGAAGGGCTCGCCGTGGTTGACGGTCACGCAAGCGATGGGGGATTCAGCCTGAGTTACGGCAAGAATACCCGAAACGAGCTTCTTTTCGCCGTTGTACGCCCAGGGAGGGGAGTTTTCATCATTGAAATAGAACATCGATCTGAGCGAGTAAACGCGGAATTCGGTGCCCGAGTATACGATAACGTCGGTCGAATAGATCGAGTCCTTCGAATTGTTCTTGAACTTGTTTACAGCGGAAGGCTCGCGCCAGATATTCACGTTTTCAACATGGATATAATCGTTCTTCTCCGCAAGGCCGAGGGCGGTCTTGTAGATCATCTTGCTGTAATACTCGTTTTCGATATTGTCGGGATCGTCACAGAAAAGGATGTGAACGTCCTTGTCGATATTCTCGAGAGCCTCAACGGCTGCATCGGAGAGGGTGTAGATCTCGTCACGGGTGAGATCGGTGTACCAGAGGTACTTGTCCGCCAGGAGCTTGAAAACTCCGTTGAAAAGGAGAAGAGCCGCGATGATGACGCAGGTCATCATGACCGAAAGGCTTCCGTACTTGAACTTGCGGGAAGAGAAAGCAGAATTCTTCATTGTTTATTCCTCACTTTCTCTTAAGCCCAACGGCGGCGCTCATAGACGCGGACCGTGAGATAGATTGCGATAAAGGTCATGGATACGTAGTAAAGCAGTGCGGACCAGTCAAGGATACCGTACTGGAAGTTGGTGAAGCGGGAAACAACGCTTATCCAGTCAATAATGTAGCGAACTACATAATTGTTAATAAGTCTTGTGCCTTCCTCTTCGCTGCCGACGCCGTTGAGCATATTGAGAATGAGCATAACGGCAAGGACCGCGATTGTGATAACAGCCGCGGAGAGCTGGTTTTCTGTCATCGAGGAGATAAGAATACCGATCGCAATGAATACCGCGCCGACGAGAAGCACGCCGAGAAGCGAGCCGATGATCTCGGGAGTCACGGGACCCTTGATGGTAAGACCGTCGGGGTCAAGATCACTTTCCTGCTTACCGATGATGTAAAGAGGAATGAGGTTCACGCAGGAAGCAGCCAGACAGCCTGCGTAGATAGTCATAGCGGCAAGGAACTTGCCCATAACCATACCCGTGATCGAGATGGGCGCGGTCATAAGCATCTGCTCGGTGCGCATTTTACGCTCCTCGGAGAAGGTTCTCATTGTGAGAAGCGGGATGATGATGATCATACTGAGTATGAGCCAATAGTAATAGGATGCGGTGCTGTAAGAATTGCTCTGGAGAGTGGTGTAACAGCAAAGCGCTGCCGACAGAGCCAGAAAAACTCCGATAAACACGTATCCCACCGGGTTGATGAAATACGAACGCATCTCCTTTTTATAAATTGCAAGCATTGCGTTTAGTCTTCCTTTCTATCTTCGTTCTTTTCGCTCTTTTCGCCCTCGGAAGCAAAGGTATCTTCCTTGATCGAATGATCCTCGTAGTAAGCGGAATCGGTGCTTTCTTCCTCAAAGGAAGCGTTTTCCTGATCCTTGACCGTCTTTTCAACGATGTCGGACGCGAGCTCCTTCTCTTCCGCCGCGCGAACACCCTCGTAGCGGGTCTTCTTCTTTGCCTTAGCCGCCGCTGCCTCGGGGGCTGTCTTATCGACAACGGCAATGAAGATGTCCTCGATGCTCATGCCGAGCGCCTCAAGACCGATGAGGGGCCACTTTCTCTCCGCAAGCGCCCAGAAGAGCTTCTTACGGATGTCGATGCCGACTTCGCTTTCGATCATATAAGTATAAGCGTCGCCGTCGCGCGCCGCGAGAACCTCGGCATAGCAAATGCCGGGAAGATTGCGGAGAAGCGCAAGAACGTCGCGCTGGGGACCGCTGATCTTGACGTTGAAGCGGCGAGTGTTCTCGACCGCGCGGGAGATGTTCTCGGTCAGCTCGTTAGCAACGATCTTACCCTTGTTGATGATAACGATCCTGTCGCAGACCGCCTGAACCTCCTGCAGGATGTGCGTGGAGAGAATGACGGTGTGCTCCTTACCAAGGGTACGGATAAGGTTTCTGATCTCGATGATCTGCTTGGGGTCAAGTCCGATGGTGGGCTCGTCAAAAATGATGACGGGCGGGTTACCGACGAGTGCCTGCGCGATGCCCACACGCTGCTTGTAACCCTTCGAGAGGTTCTTGAGCATTCTGTGGTAAACGTCCGTGATCTTAACGACCTCGCAGATCTCGCGGAGGTGCTTTTCCTTGTTGAGCTTACAGTTTTTGAGGTCGTAAGCAAAGGAGAGGTATTCCTCGACGGTCATATCGGGGTAAAGAGGAGGCTGCTCGGGGAGATAGCCGATCAGTCTTTTTGCATTCAGCGGGTCGTCGAGCACATCAACGCCGCCGATCTTGATCGAGCCCGAGGTGGAGGAAAGATAGCCCGTGAGCATATTCATCGTGGTACTCTTGCCCGCGCCGTTGGGACCGAGGAATCCAAGAACCTCGCCCTTCGCAACCTCAAAGCTGATATCGTCCACGGCTGTAAAATTGCCGTAGTTTTTCACCAGGTGAGAAATTTTAATCATTTCGGTGATCCTTTCAATTTCCTTCCCATTATTAATATAATAATGGCATTTTGACACATAGTATAGTATATCATAAATATATTACATATATATGAACATTACACAAAATAGCACGAATTGCTAGTGAATTGTTGGTGATTTTTGTGTGATTTATTTTTACTTTATTATACCCCTCGGAAATAGAGCGAACATAACTTTCCCCGGTGTCCCCTCATCACCCGCTACGTCAGAACCCCAAAAACGCGCAAGCGCGTTTCCGGGAACCCGACGGCGGGAGCTTCTCCCAGGAGAAGCCTGAGTTTTAAGCGCATTCACCTTCATTTATTCTTCTGTTTGGTATTTCAATCAATAAAAACATTCCAATTTGACCAACAAACGACTTACGCCCAACCGATGTTCGCTGAAATTCGATGTATGATGCGAACAACCACTTAGGCTTCTCCCGGGAGAAGCTCCCGCAAAGCGGGTGATGAGGGGACACCCAGAAAGCTTTGTTCGCACTTGCTTATTAACAACTGCCTTTGCCCAAGTAGACAAAATCCAAAAAATATGATATAATATTTCAAAATCTATGCAACCAAATTTGGAATTGCCACACTATATGGATGAAGGGAGGCGAGAAGAATGAGTAACTCAAGCGTTATGCGCGATCGGTTGATGAATGAATTTGCCGAGAACTATATGGAAAAGATCTTTTACTTCTGCCTGAAAAAGACAGGGGACCAATATGAGGCGGAGGATCTTACGCAGGATATTGCCCTGCAGATCATCACATCTCTGCACGGCGGAACGATACCGACGAGTTTTTCCGCTTGGGTATGGCAGATCGCGCGCAACCGTTATTCGCTTTGGGCGGCACGAAAACATAATCGTAACGAGTCGGTAACCGGTTCCGACATCGGAGATTATGAGATCGAAGACGAGAGCGAGAATTTGCTCTATGAAACGATACACGCAGAGGAAATGTCCCTGCTGAGGCGCGAGCTGGCGTTCATCAAGAGCGACTACCGAAACATCGTCATTGCCTACTACATCGAAAACAAAAGCGTCCGCGAGATCGCATCAGCACTCTCACTCCCCGAAAACACAGTAAAGTCACGGCTTTTCCGTGCAAGAGAAATTTTGAAAGAAGGTATGGATATGGCAAGAGAATTTGGTGTAAGAAGTTACAAGCCCGAGGAAGTGGATTTCACCTGCAGCTGCAACTCTTTTGGCGACAAGGGACAGCCCTGGAACGTGCTCACCCACAAGATCTACAAAAACATTTTCCTTGAGGCTTACGGCAACCCCTCAACAGCAGAAGAACTCTCTCTCGAGCTCGGCATAGCGCTCCCCTATATGGAGGACGAGCTTGATTATCTGACAAAGCAAACATTCTTAATTAAGAACGCAGACAAATACGAAACGGCATTCCCCATCGTCAGCAAAGACGCGCAGGAAAAGGTATGGAACAATAATTGCCGTGTGATCCCACATCTCACAGAGCTATTCACAAAGCTTATCGACAACTTTACCGACGCTTGCAATGCTCACGGTATCAGTTATTTCGGCAAGTATCAGACTTATGAAGATGCAAAATGGGTGCTTCTGATGCGCGCATTCGATAAACTTATGTATTCCGCGTCGCCCGATAAAGAATTTGCTTATACCAAGCGTCCCGATCACGGGCAGTGGGATATCGTCGGATATCAGGAAAGCAACATTCCCCACATCCCGTGGGTCGGACTTCACGGATGCCCCAAAGAACGCGAGGACAAGCCCGCCGTTCATTTTCAGCAGTTCAAATACAAGTATAAAAATATTATGAAAAATACCCCCGATTATCTCAGCCACGACGAAGCATTGACGCTTAAATCGGTGGCTGAAGGAAAATCAAGCGAGTGCGAAGAATATTATCTGGGCAGACTTACCGATTACGGTTATATCGTCAAAACCGATTCGGGATATGAACCGACATTCATCGTATTTGACGGCAAAAGCAGCGAAGAATATCTTGCCGAATTCACCGATTCGGAAAAAAATTCTATTGCAACTACCGTCGCAGAGATCCGCAGAATACTCAAAGAAGTATCGGAATACGCTTACAAAACAACCGCAGAAGACCTTCCCGCTGCTATCGCAAGCAACGAAAATATGTGCGTGTTTGCGTGCCGCGACAATGCATTTGACAGATGCTACATTCTCGATCAGGCTCTGAACAACGGTTGGCTCAAATATGACGAGCACACAAGCCGTGTAATTGGCGCTTATATGTATCTTTAATATCACTGCCGAGAGCGACAAATGTCGCTCTCGGCATTTTTGCATACGAGCAAATTATCCGATAACCGCAGGCAGTGAGATATCACTGAGATTATGTCGACAAATCAAAAGTAGCCCTCCCGCTTGCGGGAGGGTTGGGAGGGTATAGAGCACCGCGCGAGATTTTTCAGCCCGAATCAAACCAAGTGCGAATACAATATAAATCGGAAATTTCCGCACCGGCGGAAATTGACCTTCAACTTCGTCCGAAGGGCGAACGTTAACTCGCGCACAGCGCGATCTTAACTTGCTGAAAGCAACCTTAACTCGGGCGCAGCCCGATCTTAACTCGCACCGCAGGTGCGACAAATATTGCTCTCTAAAATTCGCATTTGACTTTTCCCTCAATATATGGTATAATATAATGAATTATTATTTTATGAGGAGTTTTCACGAATGAATGAGAAAAAGCTTCGGCTTATACATACCGTGTGCGGATGCGTGATCTCTGCCGCCTTGATCGTTGCCGCCGTTTGTCTGATCGTTTCCGCCCACACGATCTACACCTCCGGCGATTCGCCCTACACGCCCGAAAGCATCGGTGCGGAATATGACAAGATCGCAATTCCGCTTTGGGTCGCAATTTCCGTCGTTTTTGCGGGGTTCATACTCAATATCGCGCTTCCAATGCCGAAAAGCAAGGCAAAAGCGATAAAGGATCCCTTTATCAAGCTTCGGATCCTGCAAAAGAAGCTCCCCACGGGTGCGACTCACGACGGGATCGACCGTCAGCGCACGCTCCGCAAGGCTTATCGTGCGGTCTGTGCTCTTCTCTGCGCCATCGCATTCATCCCCGCGATCATCATCCTTTGCGACTATGATTCCTTCACTGTCGACAACCTCACCCCCGCGCTTCTGCGAGTCGTTGGTATGCTCGCCATCGGTGCGGTCATCTCGGGCGTGCTTCTCTTCGCTCTTTCCGTCATTGAGAGAAGAAGTGCAGAACGAGAAATCGAATGGACAAAAGTTGCTCTTTCAAGCGTAGATAAAAAATCGGCTGCAGCCGTAAAAGACAGCTCGGAAAACGGCAAAAAGATCGTCCGTCTCGTCCTTGTCGGCGCCGCTTGCGCGCTTATCGTCATCGGTCTGACACAGGACGGATTTTACGACGTTCTTCAAAAAGCAATCAGAATATGCACCGAGTGCATCGGTCTTGGATAAGGAGGGATCGCTATGAAAATCAAAGAATGGTTCTCCTCTCACAAGCCGACAAAGCGCAGACTGATCCAGCTTTACGCCGCGCTTCTTTTCAACGCCAATCTCAAGGGATTCGGCAACGGGCGCATCTATCGCGGACCGCTCAAGGGCATCTGCGCGCCCGGAATCAACTGCTATTCCTGCCCCGCGGCATCCGCCGCTTGCCCCCTCGGCTCGCTCCAGAACGCGCTGACGGCGGCAAACAAGTCGATCCCCTATTATATGGTGGGCATCATCCTGCTCTATGCGCTCCTTTTCGGCCGCTGGATCTGCGGATTCCTTTGCCCATTCGGGCTCATTCAGGACCTCATTTATAAGATCAAGACCCCGAAGATCAAGAAAAATCGCTTTACAAAGATACTCTCGAAGCTGAAATACGTCATTCTTGCCGTCTTCGTCTTCGCGCTACCCCTCATTTACGCCTTCCGCGAGTTCGTTTTGCCCGCTTTCTGCAAATACATATGCCCCGCAGGAACGCTTGAGGGCGCGGTCGGACTTCTCTCGAACCCCGAAAACGAGAATATGTTCTCGATGCTCGGCCCGCTTTTCACCTGGAAATTCTTCCTTCTTGTCGTCTTTATGCTCGGTGCGGTGTTCATTTACCGCTTCTTCTGCCGCTTCTTCTGCCCGCTCGGATTGATCTACGGCCTTTTCAACAAGATCTCCTTCATCGGAGTTTCGGTTGAAAACAGCAAATGCACCGAGTGCGGACGCTGCCTTTCGGTCTGCAAAATGGACATCTCGAAGGTCGGCGACGTTGAATGTATCCAATGCGGCGACTGTATTCCCGAATGCCCGACAAACGCCATCTACCGCCGCGGCCCGCGCTTCCTGCTTGATCCCGGCACACCCGGCGGCACTCCCCTGACCGGTGAGCCCGAAAAGGATGAAAAGATCATCAAGAAAAACACTCTCGGCAAGCGCATCGTTGCGGCTGTGCTCGCAGTTGTGCTTTGCGGCGCGCTTGTTTACTACAACTTCTTCGATAAAGTCCCCGAAGCCGTGACGGGCGCCGAGGTCGGACAGATGTGCCCCTCCGAGGAGATCCCGCTTTACAATTCCGACCAGACCTTCGGCTTCAGCGTGACCACAACCAACAGCAAAGTCCGCGTCATCAACTTCTGGGGCACCTGGTGCGGCCCCTGCGTCGCGGAGCTTCCCCACTTTGACGAGCTCGCAAACGAATTTGACGGCGAAGCGGTGTTTATCGCGATCCATTCAAGCTACGCAGCAGATACCGCGCTCGACTTTGTGCTCGCAAATTACCCTGAATCTAAGATGCTCTTCGGTCAGGGCGACGAAAGTGACTCCTACTTCTACTCCCTCGGCGGCGGCGACACATGGCCGATGACGGTCGTGCTCGACTCCGAAGGCGTTGTGACAGCGAGATTTGACGGATCGGTCGATTATGAAACGCTGAAAGCAGCCATAGAGGACGCACTCAACTAAAAAGCCCGAAAGTTTTGATCAAACTTTTTCAAAAGTTTGCGGTTTCTTAAGGCAGCGCCTTAAGTCGCCCTCCGCAGAGGGCGAAACACCCCTTGCGCTTCAAGCGGGCGGCGCCCCTGCCGACCGCTTGGAATGATAAAGCCCTCCCGCGTGGGGAGGGCTTTATCATTCACCCTAAAAACAACCGGCACCTCCCAAATATCGGGAAGTGCCGGATTTTATTGGTTTTATTCGTTAACTTCTCCTGTCACCGCTTCGACAAGATCGTCCTCGGTATATTTATCTGTCGAGAGCTTGGCATGTTCCGCGAACATAGTCCACAGTGCATCGGTTGCCTCAACGCCTACGTCGAAAAATGCCACATCCTTGCCAAAGCTTTCAATAGCGATATTTCCGTTGTCGAAAACAAACAAATGATGAATACCCCTGTTTGAAGTTTCCAGCATAAAGGAGAACTCGATTACCTTTGCACCTTTCTTCACGGTAACGCCGGCTTCATCGTAATATCCCGTTATTACCCCGCTGTCGTCAAGTGACAAAATAAGGTCACGGATCTTCTCTCTGGCTTCATCTTCGAGTTGGTATTTATCAATATTGATTTCACCATTTGCAGAATCGGGAACTTCCACGCGGAGCACATATTGGCTCATCGACATATAAGTTTCGGCATTTATATCTGCAAAAAACTTCGAAAGCGTGGTAAGTTCATAATTATTATTAACTGCAACGTAGTAATAATGCGAGAAATACTCGGAATTTGTCGCGCTTTTTTCGAGATACCTGATCGCAACGGCAGCTTTGCTCGAAACGCCACCTATCTCATAGACCTCAGCCTTGACGATCATCACGTCTTTTTCCTTCTTTTCCGCGTGCGTAAGCCAACCGGTTCTTACCTCTACCTCGCCGAGCTTTTCGCCGATATATGAACCGTTATGACCGACCGGAATAACAAAACCGATTATATAATCCGTATAATTCCCGCTCACTATCTCGGCAAATGCAGATTCCTCAATAACCGTTTCATTCTCCGCGTTGATCTCGCCGGCGCTCCATCCGTCGCTGTTTCCGGGGGAAAACATTTTAATTATATCGCTCCAAGCAACCGATTCTTGGACGAACCCCGCATCTCCTCCGATAAGCATCGGCAGTACCGCGGCAGCTCCCGCAATCAAAACCGCGAATGACGCAGCAATCACAGCGATCTTCATGATCGGGCTTTTCTTCACAACTTTTCTCTCCGCGCGCTCGATAAGGGCGGGGTCGATCTTTCCCATAGCATCAAAAAATTCATTCGTCTTCATAGCGTGTAACCTCCTTTTTGAAGTGCTTTTTTCAGACTTTTTCTGGTTCTCGAGAGGATAACGAGGACGTGCGGCTCCTTTATGCCGAATCGGTGCGCGATGGATGCGGTCGAATCGCAGTAGAAGTAGCGGCGGATGAAAATGTCGCACTCGCGCTCGGGCAGGGAATGCAGAAAATCATTCAAAAACTTGATGAATTCGCGATTTTCGTATTCTTCGGATATACTTTTCGTGTCGGCAAGAAACTCCTCTGCTTCTTCAAGACAGAGCGAGACCTCACAGCCGCCGCGCTTTTCCGCTTTCATTTTTCTGTACCTGTCAAGCGAGAGGTTCCGCGCGAGCGTTCCGAGATAGGTTTTCAGCGACTTCGGCTCCTCGGGCGGGATCGAATTCCACGCGGACAGTAGCGTGTCGTTGAGCACTTCCTCGGCATCCTCGTCGCTCGAAAGGATATTTTTCGAGATCGACTCGCAATACCTGCCGTACTTTTTCTGACTCTCGCTCAATGCTTTTTCATCGCGGGCAAAAAAGAGCTCGATGATCTTTCGGTCGTCCATGTCATTCTCCTTTCTCTTCATGATGGCGCCTCACCCTATAGGACGTAATTTTTGTGGGATTCTAACATATTTACACATAAATTTTGAAGAATAAAACCAAAATGCCGGCAGCTAACAACCGGCAACTTCAAAAAACGGCTGATCCGCTTCATTGCGGATCAGCCGTTTTTCGGTTCTTATTTCTTTTCAAGAACGATAGTAAGTTCCTTACCGCCGTTTTCGAAGAAGTATTCCTCGGTGGTGTCAACGACGTAGCCTTCAACGGCTGCGGCGATGAGAACGTGGAAGTCGCTTGTGTCGAAATCGAAGGTCACGGTTCCGTCCGCGCCGGTGCCCTGGGGCATTCTGCAGCCCTTGGAATCGCACATCTGGATCTGTACGCCTGCGATGGGGTTGCCGTCCTTGTCGGTAACGGTTACCTTGTAGCCGTTGAATGCAACCTCGGTGTCTGCGGCGGTTGTCTCTGCATCGGGAACCTCGGTCTCGGTGGGAGCTGAGGTAGTCTCGGGGGCTTCTGTGGTTACCTCTCCGCCCTCGTTGCAAGCGACGAAGGACGCCACCATGCAGAGAGCGAGAAGGATCATAATAATTCTCTTCATTGTTTTTTCTCCTGTAATATTCAAATTTATCGTCCTATTATATCATGAGAGGCACTTAATATCAATGAATTATTTGTAAAATTATTTGCCTCGAAATTTGCACAAAAATCAAGTTTGTGAATTACTTTCCGCCATAAGGGAAACAAATTGTTATATATTATAGGTAGGTATTGATATTTTGCCGCTGTTGTGGTATAATTGTTCAGTCGCGCTAAATTTATATTATATATCTTTATAATAAAAAACATTATATTTAATATATTATATATTTATCGTTACACAATTTCGCGAAAGGCAAAGGAAAAATGAAGAAACAAACCAAAACAAGAATCCTGTCAGCGGTGCTCTCAATGCTCTTGCTGACAACGATGATCGTCGGTGTTTGCGTCGAAGCCGCGGGCGACGTAGCCGCGGAAGCCTACATCGGGCTCTTTGACGGCAAGCTGCACAACGATATCTCGAAGTATTTCTCGAGCGCAGTCGTTGCTCTCCCCGACACGGTCAAGGATGACCAGATCATCTCGCTCATCATCGAGGTCGATGCGGAAAGTCTGCTTGACGCATACGAAGCCACCGACAAGACGATGAGCATCTCCGAATTCGCAATGAGCGACGAGGCTGCCGCCCTGCGCGAGAATATTGCAAAGGAAAGCGCCGAGCTTATCGAAAAGCTCGATAAAGCGGGCTATTCCTACGAGCTCGGACTTGATTACGACACAGTTATTTCGGGCTTTGAGCTCCTCATCACCGCGCGCGATTTCGAGGACGTTTGCAAAACCCTCGGAACCAAGACGAACGTGATCGTCGGCGACGTTTACAAGTCGATGGAGAACAAGCTCGTTGAAAACACCGTCAACGTTCAGGACACGGGTATCTTCAACAGCGTTGGCTGCGGATATGACGGCTCGGGCACGGTCGTTGCAGTTCTTGACACGGGTCTTGACTACTACCACACCGCGTTTTCGACCGCAAACTTCACATCCGATACATACGGAATGACATTTGCGGACGTTGAAGGCTTTGTCGGCGATACCGTCGCGGCGGACAAGCAGGCGGGTCTGACGGCCTCCGACGTTTATATCAGCGAAAAGGTCCCCTACGGCTTTGACTACGCTGACGGCGACGCGGACGTTTTCCCCATCCACTCGGATCACGGCACACACGTTGCCGGAGTTATTGCGGGCAAGGATGACGTCATCACCGGCGTTGCACCCAACGCACAGCTCGCCATTATGAAGATCTTCTCGGATATCGAGGATACCGCGAGAACCTCCTGGATCCTCGGCGCACTTGAGGACTGTGTAGTACTCGAGGTCGACGTTATCAATATGTCGATCGGTACCTCCGCAGGCTTCTCGCGCGAGAATGACAAAGAGCAGATCACGGGCGTTTACGACCGCATCCGCGAGCTCGGAATCAGCATGGTCGTTGCGGCTTCCAACAGCTTCACCTCCACCTACGGCTCCGAGAAGAATGGTAACCTCGGTCTTACCTCCAACCCCGACAACGGCACCGTCGGCTCTCCCTCGACCTACAAGGGCGCGCTTTCGGTTGCATCGGTCAACGGAGCGAAGACCCCCTATATGCTCTACGGCGAGACCATCATCTATTACATAGAGTCGACCGACCGCGTTTCCGAGGAAAAGGAATTCGTTGCCGACCTTCTGCCCGATGGAGTAAACGAGGCTGAATACGATTTCGTAACCATTCCCGGTGCGGGACGCTCCGCCGACTACACGGGCATCGAGGTCAAGGACAAGATCGTTCTTGTAAGCCGCGGCTCGACCACCTTTGAGGAAAAGGCACAGGTTGCAGAGCAGAAGGGTGCGGCAGGTATCATCATCTACAACAACGTTGCAGGTGACATCAAGATGACCGTCGGTGACGCAAAGCTTGCAGTCTGCTCGATCAGCCAGGACGAGGGCGAAATGCTCGCGGCTGTCGGCACGGGCAAGCTGAAGATCTCCCGCAGCCAGACCTCGGGTCCCTTCATGTCCGACTTCTCCTCCTGGGGTCCCTCCCCCGACCTTGAGATCAAGCCCGAGATCACCGCACACGGCGGAATGATCCTCTCTTCTGTCCCCGGTCAGGGATATGACAGAATTTCGGGTACCTCGATGGCGTGCCCCAACATTTCGGGTCTTGTTGCCATCCTTCGTCAGTACGTTCGTGAGAACTTCCCCGCTATCGCAGACAACAACGTTGAGATCGCGGCTGTCGTAAACCGACTTCTCATGTCCACCGCTGACATAGTTCTTAACAAAAACGGTCTGCCCTACGCCGTAAGAAAGCAGGGCGCGGGTCTTGCAAATCTGACAAGCGCGATTGCAACAGATGCTTACATCCTCACAAAGAGCCGTAAGGACGGAAGCATTCTCGACAAATCCAAGATCGAGCTTGGCGACGATCCGCTAAAGACAGGCGTTTATACCCTCAATTTCTCAGTATATAACTTTGGTTCTTCTTCACTTTCCTATGATATATCAGCATACGTAATGACCGAGGGTATCAGCGATACCAAAACAAACGACGGTAAGTACACCGTTGACGAGCAGGGCTACCTTCTCGAAAACGGCACGACTGTTGAGATCACAAACGTTTCGGGCGGTACTCTGAACGATAAGAACCTCACCGTTGCCGCAGGCGCGACCGCAGACGTGACCATCACGGTCACCCTTTCGGACGCCGACCGCGAATATATGAACAAGTTCGAAAACGGTATGTATATCGAGGGTCACGTGATCCTCACCGCAACTGCGGGCACCGAGATCGACCTCTCCGTTCCCTACCTTGTATTCTACGGCGATTGGACCGTTGCTCCCCTCTTTGACATCGACTATTTCGAGACCAACGCCGACGAGATCGACGACAGCATCGACCTTGCCGACAAGACTCTCCCCGATGCTTACGCAACACGCCCCGTCGGCTCGCTTTATGAGGATTACGTTTCCTTCCTCGGCTCCTACTACTTCGAGCAGGATCCCGCAAGCAAGCTGATCGCCGCAGACCGCAAGTACATCTCTATCTCGAACGTCGAGGGTACTGTTCATTCGCTTGAATACGTCTGGGGCGGACTTCTCAGAAGCGCGGAGCGCATTGAGATCACCATCACCAATGACGCAACAGGCGAGGTCGTCTTTGAGAAGACCGAAAAGGACATTCGTAAGTCCTACGGCGACGGCGGATCGATCTACCCTGCAAACATCAAAATCGGCTTCGATGCTTACGAAAACGAGCTTGAAAACAATACCCGCTACACCGTAACCCTCAAGGGCTTCCTTGACTACGGCGACGGCGGCGAGGCGAAGAACCTCTCGAACACCTTCACCTTCCCCCTTTACGTCGACTTCTCCGCTCCCGCGGTGACCGGCGTTGAGTATTACACCGAATACGACCGCTCCGAGGAAAAGACCCGTCTTTTCGCGAAGGTCGCTATCTATGACAACCACTTCTCGATGGGTGCGCAGTTCGGCTACGTTGCAATGGATGCAAACGGCGAATTCGTATTCAATGCGTTTGATAAGTACCTCACCTCGATCTACTCGGATTTCAACTCGACCTCCTACGTTGTTTACGAGCTGACCGACTACGTGGGACAGATAAAGGAAAACGCAGCTAACGCGAACACCTTCACCATCGTCACCTACGACTACGCGCTCAACACAGCAACTTACGAGCTCTCTCTCCCCGATGAGTACGTTGATATGTACTTTGAGGAAGGAAGCATCTCCCTTTCCCCCAACCAGACCTACGAGCTGAAGCCCATTCTCTATCCCGGAAGCGAGTGGAGCGAGCTTCTTGAATATTACTCCACCAATATGGAGGTTGCGGACATCGTCGGCAACAAGGTGATCGCTCTCAAGCCCGGTGTAACAAGGATCGTCGCGCGCGACCCCGTAACCAAAAAGACGGCACATCTCTCACTCACCGTTCTCGGCGAGGGCGACGAGGGATTCCAGAAATTCGACAAGCCAGTCACAGACAACTTCGTTCTGACAGGCTTCTACACCAAGAAAGCATACTTCCAGCTTGACGCGACCGAGCGTGACATCGGAAGCACGGGCGACGAGCAGAAGTTTGTCGGCGAAAATTACTCGCTCTCGATGTTCCCCTCCGAGGAAGTCACCCTCCGCTACCGCCTTGACGCCTTCTTCCCGAAGGACACAAAGGTAGTGTTTGAATCGAGCAATGACAACATCGTCAAGGTTGACGAAAACGGCAACATTACTGCAATGGCAGAGGGCTTTGCAAGCATTTCGGTCAACGTTCTGCTTGAAGACAAGCCCACCTACTACTCAAAGTCGATCTCTGTTGAGGTCAAGGAGCCCTGGATCACATCGGGTCCCTCGCTCTCGCACTACTTCGGTCTCGGCGGAACGGTAACCTTCCCCTCGACTCTTGCGGTCACCGAGATCGGACAGTTCGCATTCTCGAACTACGATTACATTCCCAAGACCGAGAACGACGAGATCTCCGAGGAGGTCCCCGAGACCACAAAGATGTGGTACCTCGGCGACAACACCATCGAGGAGGTCATCATCCCCGAGGGTGTCGAGAAGATCGGCCGCTTCGCGTTCGCTAATCTGACCGCTCTGCGCCGCGTCGTTCTCCCCTCCACTCTTCACACCATCGACTACGGTGCGTTCGCGGGTTGTACCTCGCTTGTATCGGTCGAGGGTATCGGAAACGTCAAGTTCATCAACGAAATGGCGTTTATGGACTGTAACATTTCGGGCGCCATCACCCTGACCGAGGGCGTTGCGCTCGGCGAATACGCTTTTGCAAACAACAAGAATCTCCAGAAGCTCACCCTCACCGAAAAGACCAAGTCGGTCGCGTCCTTCGCCTTCTCGGGTTGCGCGAAGCTCAAGACCGTGACCATCCAGGCTGAAAAGATCAAGCTCGGTCAGTACGTCTTCTCGGGCTGTGAAGCACTTAAGGAGATTTCCGTAAACGCATCTGTAATCCCCGCGGGAACCTTTAACGGATGCAAGAACCTTGAAAAAGTAACGATCGGACGCGACGTAGCCGTTATCGGTGAGAATGCGTTCCGCGGCACAAAGCTCGCCTCCTTCACGGTTGCCGAGGGCAACACCACCTTCAAATCTCAGGGCGGCGGTGCATACCTCCTTTCCGCTGACGGCAAGACAGTTCTTCTCTGCTCCCCCATTGCGGAAGAGATCGAGCTTGCAGCATCCGTCACCGCGGTCGCTGACGGTGCATTCTCGGGCAACAACCACATCACAAAGGTCAAGCTGCCCGGCGTAACCAAGCTTGGTAACCATGCATTCGCAAATTGCGAGGAACTTGCAAGCGTTGAATTCGGCAAGCTGACATACATCGGCGACTCTGCGTTCGCAAATACCGCGATCACCGCAACACCCGATCTTTCGGCTGTCAAGCACATCGGCTCGGGCGCGTTCAGAAAGACCGCGATCACATCGGTCAAGATCGCTGATAACGCAGAGGTCGGCGCAAATGCCTTCCGCGATTGCGCAAAGCTTGAAACCGTCACCATTGGAAACGGCGCCATCATCGGCAAAACCGCTTTCCGACTTGATTACAAAGATAATTGGACATACGATTATTACAGACTTGCGGACAACACCCGAATCTACTTCTACGTATTCACCTCCCCCATCCACTCGCTGACCGTCGGAAATAACGTAAACCTCGGCGAGGGAGCCTTCTACGGTGCGGCAGAGCTTACCGAAGTCAAGCTCGGCACAGGCGTGGAGATCGGCGACTACGCATTCTACAACGCATCTAAGCTCGAAAAGATCGACCTCTCGAAGGTCAAGTCCATCGGCGCATACGCTTTCTCGGGCGATGCGACCTATGAATACCTCGATCAGAGCTTCGGCGCTATCGCAACCGATAAGGATAACAATTATCTCTATCACTACCACGCTCCCATCATGACCTCGATCGACATCTCATCCGCCGAAAAGCTCGGCGAGGGCGCATTCTCATATATGAGAAGCCTCAAATCGGTCAAGTCGGGCGCGAAGCTGACCGAGATCGCGGACAGCGCGTTCTACAGCTGTATCGCACTTGAAAATATGACCTTTGCAAATATCGCAAATATCGGCAAGAACGCATTTGCTTACACCGCGCTCAAGTCGGCGGACCTGAGCAAGGCAACCGACATCGGCGACTATGCTTTCACGGGCACGGAAACACTCGAATCCGTCAAGTTTGCCGATGGCGTCAAGATCGGCGAGGGTGCATTCGGATATTGCACCGCGCTTGCGACCCTTACGGGTGCTGAAAAGATCGCCTACGTCGGTGATTACGGCTTTGCATACTCCGCGCTCGCATCCATTGATCTTTCGGGCGCAGAATTCATAGGAAAGCTTGCATTCATCAAGGAAGAAAAAGCTCCCTTCAAGGTCACCCTTGGCGAAAAGCTGACGGATATCGGCGACAACCCCTTCGCTATGTGCATCCTTGAGCCCTTCGCAAAGGTCAACAAGGTCACTTTCGGCGACAAGGTCTATGACGAGATCAGCCTTGACTATGATCTTTCCGAAAACGTGAAGGTCATTGGCGGCTCGCTCTACCGCGTTGTTCCGAGCGGTCTTGAGCTGATCACCTATGCGGGTGAGGACAAAAACGCGGCAGTTGCTGACGGCACAGTGAGAATTTCCGCTTGGGCATTTGCCGGAAGCGGCATCAAGAGCGTAAGCCTCCCCAAGGAAGTTGCTTCGATCGGTCACAAGGCATTCTTCGGCTGTGACAGTCTCACTCTTGTAACCTTCCAGAGCTACAATGCTCCCATTCTTGAGGAAGAATTCGACTACAACTACTTCGCATCATACGAAAACATCCCCGCGACCGGCGAATATACCTTCGTCGATCAGAACGGCAAGGATCTCATCTTCTCGGGTCTCGGAATCGTTGATTGCTTCATGTGGAATGCCGCAGAGGCGCCCTACGTCGTTTACTACGGCGCAAACTTCCTCGACTACATCGGTCACGTTGAGAACCGAATCACGATGGTCCGCCCTGCAAATGGAAAGAATTACGATTCCTTCATTCTTTCGAACTACTTTGACAACGTCCTTCTCGGCGCGGCGGCTGCCGACGACGTAACTCTTGCCGCAATCGACCTCATCGACAAGCTCCCCGAAACCGTTTCTCTTGAAGACAAAGCGGCAGTTGAAGCGGCTCGTGCAGCTTATGATGCTATCTCGACACTCGAGCAGCGCGCACTCGTCACCAACTATCAGAAGCTGACCGAGGCAGAGGCGAGAATCGAAAAGCTTCTCACTCTCGAGAACGGCGAAACCACCGAGCCTCCCGTCGAAGAACCGACCGAGGTACCCGAAACTCCCACAATAATCATTATCATTCTCACAGCGCTTCTCGCGCTTGCTGTGGTTGCGATCATCATCAGCGACAGCATTATGATCAAAAAGAACAAAAAGACAGAGGAAGGAGAAAAGAAAGACGAAAATGAAAATGACAAAAATTAAGCTCACCGCTCTTTTGGCGGCTCTGATCACCGTCCTCTGTATCCTCACGGGCTGCTCCCAATGGGAGCTGCCCTATGAAGGGCTCAACAGCGAGGGCTACACGGTCAGCGTACGCTTCGACCCTTGCGGCGGTGCCTTCGCAAACACCGAAAACGTTCAAGTCGTTGACGTTTTCAGACTTGCGGACGCAAAAAAGGATGCCTCGGGCAATTATCAGCTGAAGCTGATCACCCCCGATGACAGCCGACGCGGAGACCGCGCGTTCTCGATCTCGAAGAACGGTTGCTTCTTTGCCGGCTGGTACCGCGAGTGCGCGCCCCGCACCGATGCTTCGGGCAATCCCCTTGATGCATACGGCAGACCCACTTCCGAATCGGGTCTTGAGCAGGGCTACACCTATTCGGGGCTCTGGAACTTCGAGAGCGACACTCTTTCGGTTCCCGAGGGCAATTACAGCTCCGAGGAGCCCTTAATGACGCTTTATGCGGCATGGATCCCCTATTTCAACTTTGAATTCTACGTTCAGAACGAACAGGGAAGCTTTGATCTTTATGAATCAAAGCAACTCATCGAGCTCGATATTCCCGCCTGGGATCTTTCCACGGGCAAGCTGAATATGAATTCCTTCCCCGAGATCGACGGCAAGACTTTCGAGGGCGCATTCCTTGACGATGCTATGACAAAGCCGATCACCGAAAAGCTCACGGGCGACATCGACTATGAGCACGGCATCAGCGCAACCGAAAAGATCTGCGTTTACACCAAATTCGCCGAGGGCGATTGGTATCGCATCTCGACAGCCGAACAGTTCGTCAAGAACAGCAAGCTCGGCGGCTGCTACTACATCGAGGCAGACCTTGATTTTACAGGTCTTAACTGGTCCGCGGCTCTCGCGGGCGGTGCTTTCACCGGCAAGATCGAGGGAGGCGGCCACAAGTTCTCGAACATCACATTCATTCAGGCAGACAACTCAAAGACAAACGGCGGTCTTTTCGGCTCGCTCGCTTCGGGTGCTTCGATCCGTGGCGTAAGCTTTGAGAATATCAAATACACCCTCGGCGCGGGCTCGCGTATGCAGGCACCGCACTTCGGACTTCTTTGCGGTCAGCTTTCCGCTGACGCGGCGCTTGACTCTGTCAGCGTAAGCGGCTCCGAATTCATCATCTCGGGCGACATCTACCCGCAGGAATACACCCTCGGCGCGCTCGTCGGCAACGGCGACAACCGCGGCGTATCCCTCTCGGGCATCTCGGTCAAGCTCGCGGAAGGTGCAGAAACAAAGATCTCGATCGCTTCCGATTCCGCTTCGGGCGAGATCACGCTCACGTTCTTAAACTGATAAAATTTTTTGTAATATAAATTGGAGGAAACAAAAATGTCAAAGAGAATTCTCTCATTGATGCTTGCCGCCGTTATGCTCTTCGGCGTTCTTGCATCGACCACAGCGTGCAACGGCTCGACTTCCGCGCCCGACGCTCTCGTTATCATGACCGAAGACCTTGACGGTCTTTTCAACCCCTTCTTCTCGACCACCGGTGCCGATGCCACCATCGTTTCGATGACTCAGATCGGTATGCTCGGCTCCAACTACGAAAACGGCGACGTTAAGGTATCCTACGGTAAGGATCACGCCGTTGCGGTTCTTGACTACGCGATCAACTATGATTCCGCTACCGACAAGACCACCTACACCTTCGTTCTCAAGAACGACATCGTCTACTCCGACGGTCACCCCATGACCATGGAGGACGTCCTCTTCAACCTCTACGTTTACCTCGATCCCGTATATACCGGTTCTTCCACCATGTACTCGACCGACATCGTAGGTCTTCAGGACTACCGCACACAGACCATCGGCTCGGGCTCGACCGACGTTGATGACACCATCACCTCTGCCGCTCAGGACCGCGCGCAGAACCGCATCAACGAGCTTATCAACCTCTTCCGCTCCGTCGGCAAGACCCAGACCGCAGGCTCTTACAGTGCAGATTACGCAAAGATGGTTGACGCCATCAACAAGCACTCCCTCTCGACCGGTTACATCAACGCTATCTCGAACAACGCCGCTGAAGTAACCAACGCGACCCTTCTTGCAGACTACGAGGAAGCTCTCCGCCTCTTCAAGGAAGAGCTCGGCACCGACTATATCTCCGCAAAGGAAGCATATCTTGAGGAGCCCTACAAGTCCACCGGCGAATTCGACGAGGTTACCTCCTTCATGTACGCAGAGGGTTACGTTACCGTTGAGTACGCAAAGGACCCCGAGACCAACAAGGACATCAAGTCCAAGATCGAAAAGGTCACCCGCCTTTACAACGCCGACGTTGTTAAGGATATGAACTCTGCAATCGACTACGTTTACAACTCCAAGATCGAACAGGAGCTCGACATCATCCTTTCCTACTGGGCAACCGCAAACAAGCTCCGCACCACCTATGCCGCAAAGGCAAAGGAAGTTATCCTTCGCGCTAATATGAAGGACGGCGAGCTCACCGTTCCCAACATTTCGGGTATCGTTTCCCTCGGTCACACCACCGATGTGGCAACCGTTACCGCATCTAATGGCACCTACACCGTTGCTCACGAGCACGACGCCGACGGCAAGCCCGTTAATGCTGAGGAATATGACGTTCTCCAGATCACCATCAACGGCACCGACCCCAAGGCTATCTGGAACTTCGCGTTCTCTGTTGCTCCCCAGCACTACTACGCAGAGGGCTACACCGTTGACGTAGCAAACAACAAGTTCGGCGTTGACTACGCTTCCTTCGACTATATGAAGGACGTTATCCAGTCCTCGAGAAACGTTAAGCTCCCCATGGGCGCAGGCGCATACAAGGTTTCCGACATCAACAACAGCGACACTCCCGCAGAAGGCGACTTCTACAAGAACAACGTAGCTTACTTCAAGGCTAACAACAGCTTTATGATGGGTCAGCCCAAGATCGAGAAGGTTCGTTACCAGGTAGTTTCCGCATCGAACGCTATCTCCGCTCTCGAGTCCGGCTCGGTTCACTTCGTAACTCCCCAGTTCACTCAGGCTAACATCGACCTCATCAACGGCCTCGCTTCCAAGGGCATCGAGAAGACCTACACCGATCAGCTCGGTTACGGTTATATCGGCGTCAACGCAGGTAAGGTTCCCAACATCTACGTTCGTAAGGCAATTATGTCCGCTATGAACACCTCTCTCGCACTTTCCTACTACTCCACCGGTATGGCAGAGACCATCTACTGGCCGATGTCCACCGTTTCGTGGGCTTACCCCAAGGATGCAAGCGGCAACAACAGCCGTGACAACCTCCACGACTACCCCGCGATCCTCTTTGACCGCGAGGAAGCAAAGAAGGCTATTCTTGAATATATGCAGCTCGCAGGCGTTTCCGCAGGCGACTCCGCTCTTTCGATCAAGTTCACCATCGCAGGCTCCAACCTCACCGATCACCCCACCTATCAGACCTTCCAGTCCGCTGCCGATCTTCTCAACGAGTGCGGATGGAACATCGAGGTAGTTCCGGATACTCAGGCACTCACAAAGCTCTCGACAGGCTCGCTCGCAGTTTGGGCAGCAGCTTGGGGAACCACCGTTGACCCCGATATGTATCAGGTCTACCACAAGAACTCGACAGCAACCAGCACCCTTGCTTGGGGCTACCGCGAGATCCTTGCTTCTCCCGCTTCCTATCCCGAGGAGACTCAGATCCTCAATAAGCTCAGCGACGTTATCGACGACGCACGTGAGATCGACGATCAGGCAGAGCGTTCCGCACTCTACCGTGAAGCTATGGGCTACGTTCTCGACCTTGCAGTTGAGCTTCCCGTATATCAGCGTAAGGTTCTCTACGCTTACAACGCAAAGGTAATCAATTCCTCGTCTCTCCCCGCAGAGATCAACCCCTACACCTCTCCCCTTGACAAGCTCTGGGAGATCGAATTTGCTAACTGATAAAGTGCAGTAAAGAAAATGTTCAAGTATATCATCAAAAGACTTGCGCTTGCCCTGCTTATCCTGCTTGGCGTTTCGCTGATCATATACATTCTCGTTCGCTGTATGCCATACGACTACGTAACGAACAAGATCGCGGCGCTGAACACTCAGGCGTTTGATGCAACGGCGATCGAAAAGATGTACGAAATGTACGGTCTTTCGGATAACAGCTTCCTCGGCATCATCAAGGGATATATCCAGTGGCTCGGCGCGCTCTGCCGATTCGACTTCGGCACGAGCTTCGTCTACGGTCAGCCCGTTCTTGACGTTATCGTCGATCACATGGGCGTTTCCTTCGCCGTAGCGCTTATCGCGACCGTCTTTGAGTTTATGATAGCGATACCCCTCGGTATCACCGCGGCAACGCATCAGTATTCGATCCGCGACTACCTTGTTACCATCTGCGTAATGATAGGCATCTCGCTTCCCTCCTTCTTCTTCGGACAGGTGCTCAAGGACTTACTTGCAAACAAACTCGGGCTCTTCCCGCCCTCGGGTCTCGTCGATGCGACCGCATCGCACACGGGAATCGCCCTTTTCGGTGACTACTTCATGCATATGTTCATCCCGATCCTCACCGTCGTTATCCTTTCGATCGGCGGACGAATGAGAATGACCAGAACAAATATGCTTGAAGTCCTCAACTCCGACTACATCCGCACCGCGCGCGCAAAGGGACTCAAGGAAAGCGTTGTTATCAACAAGCACGCATTCCGCAATACTCTGATCCCCCTTGTCACCTCGCTTGCGGGACTTCTCCCATCGCTCTTCTCGGGAGCGATCATAACCGAGCAGGTCTTTGACCTGCCCGGTATCGGTAACGTTGCATTCAAGGCAATGATGCAGGCGGACATCCCCTTCATTATGGGTTACAATATGTTCCTGGCGCTCCTCTCGGTTATGGGCGTGCTCCTTGCCGACCTTATGTACGTTATCGTTGACCCGCGCGTCAAGCTGACCAAGTAAAGGAGGTAATTATTATGTCTAATGAAAATGAAAAAGTAGTTACCCCCGAAGCCAATGCGACTGAGCCGCACGACAAAAACGTCAAGCTCCTTTCGCCCGGCAGAATGGTCGCGCGCCGCTTCTTCCGCTCGAAGCTTTCGATGATCGGACTTCTTATGATCGTCGGACTCTTCCTCTTCTGCTGGCTCGGACCTGTCATTTACCCCGTTTGGGGCGAAACCGAACAGGACTTTTCGGGCAAGACCGAGTATACATACTCCCTCGTCACCTACGAGGAAAACGGCGAGACCCACTCCTTCTATCAGCTTGTCCAGACGGGCAAGGAGATCAATTCGCTCGCTAAACCCTCGAAGGATCACATCCTCGGCACCGACAAGGACGGCCGCGACGTCTTCACCCGTCTGATGTACGGCGGACGCATCTCGCTTGCCGTTTCCTTCATCGCCGTTTTCGCCATAAACATCCTCGGTGTTGTGCTTGGCGGCATTTCGGGCTATTTCGGCGGCGTTATCGACGACGTAATTATGCGTATCTGCGATATTCTGATGTGCCTGCCCGGCTTCCCGATCCTTCTTATCATCTCGACTCTGCTTGACGCGGCAAACGTCGCGGCTAATATGCGAATCTACTTCCTTATGGCGTTCCTTACGCTCTTCTCGTGGCCCGGAACCGCGCGCCTTGTCCGCGGACAGATCCTCTTCCTCCGCGAGCAGGAATATATGGTCGCGGCAGAGGCAATGGGTTATTCGACCTCGCGCAAGATCTTCAAGCATCTTATCCCGAACGTAATGCCCCAGCTCATCGTTTCGATGACTCTCTCACTCGGTAGTATGATCCTTTACGAGGCATCGCTCTCCTACCTCAACATGGGTGTTCGCGCGCCCTTTGCGGCTTGGGGCACGATGATCAACATCGTTGCCGAGGACTCGAATATTCTTCAGAACTTCTTCAACGTCTGGGGACCTCCCGGCCTTTGCATCATCATTGCCGTTCTCGGCTTCAACTTTGTCGGTGACGGCCTGCGCGATGCTCTCGACCCCAAGCAAAGGAGGTAAGCAGATATGGCTATTAATAATATAGGTAAGAAAAAGTCCGACGGACATTATCTTTCGGGCAAGGAAGTACGCGCTATCGCCAAGGCGAATGCCAAGATTATGCGCGAGCTTGAAGCCAAGAAGTTCCGCAAATGCGACGAATCCGAGTACCTTACCGAGATGAAGGATCCCGAAAACATCCTTGAGATCGACGGCCTTCACTCCTACTTCTTCACCGATCAGGGCGTGGTCAAGGCTGTAAACGGCGTATCCTTCGAGATTCCCGCGGGCACCACCGTCGGCGTCGTCGGCGAGTCGGGCTGCGGCAAATCGGTCACAAGTATGTCGGTTATGCGACTCCTTCAGGGTCCCACGGGTCAGATCGTTGACGGTCACATCCGCTTCCGCTCGAACGACGGCAAGGTCTATGACATTGCAGAAATGCCGATGAGCGAGATCCACCGCATTCGCGGCAACCAGATCTCGATGATCTTCCAGGAGCCGATGACCTCGCTCAACCCCGTTTTCACCATCGGTGAGCAGCTTGATGAGGTCACCCTCATCCACGTCGCCGGCGCGACCAAGGAAAGCGCGAAGGCAAAGTCGCTCGAAATGCTCGAGCTTGTCGGCATTGCGGCTCCCGAGCGCGTTTACGCCTCCTTCCCCCACGAGCTTTCGGGTGGTATGCGTCAGAGAGTTATGATCTCGATGGCGCTCGCTTGCAATCCCCGTCTTATCATCGCCGACGAGCCCACCACGGCTCTCGACGTTACCATTCAGGCACAGATCCTCGATCTTCTCCGCGACCTCAAGGAAAAGATCAACGGCTCGATCATGCTCATCACCCACGACCTCGGCGTTATCGCTGAAATGGCGGACTACGTCGTTGTTATGTACGCGGGCAAGGTCATCGAGCGCGGCACGGCTTCCGAGATCTTCCACGATCCCCGCCACCCCTACACTATCGGCCTGCAGAAGTCGAAGCCGACAATGAATTCCGACTCCGACACCCTCTTCAACATCCCCGGCAACGTTCCGAACCCCGTAAATATGCCCACTCATTGCTATTTTAAGGAAAGATGCGACAAATGCATCGCGAAATGCTCGGGTGATTACCCCTGCATGGTTCAAGTCAGCCCCACGCACTACGTTGCCTGCCACCTCTACGGAAAGGAGGAGAAATAAATGTCTGAAGAAATCAAGAAGAATCCCCCCGATACCGAGGCGATACTTGAAGTTCGTAATCTCCAGAAGAGATTCGTGCTTGCAAAGACCCTTATGGGCAAGCCCACAAAGGAGCTTGTTGCGGTCGATAACGTATCCTTCAAGCTGAAGGCGGGCGAAACGCTCGGCATTGTCGGCGAGTCGGGATGCGGCAAGACCACTCTCGGACGCACCATTCTCCGCCTCCACCCCTCGAGCGGCGGCGAGATCTACTTCAAGGGTCAGAACATTGCAGATCTCAAGGGACAGGATCTGCGCGATCTGCGAACCAAGATGCAGATCATCTTCCAGGACCCCTATTCCTCGCTTCCTCCCCGTGCGACGGTTGGCGACATCCTCTCCGAGCCCGTGCTCGTTCACGGCATAGTTCCGAAGAATGAGGTCAAGGATTACGTTCTCGACCTTATGGAAAAATGCGGTCTGCGCGACTATTACTACGAGCGCTACCCCCACGAATTTTCGGGCGGTCAGCGTCAGCGTATCTGCATTGCGCGCGCACTTTCCGTAAAACCCGAGCTAGTCATCTGCGACGAGCCCGTTTCGGCGCTCGACGTTTCGATCCAGGCGCAGATCATCAATCTGCTCAAGGACCTTCAGCGTTCGATGAACCTGACCTACCTCTTCATCTCGCACGATCTTTCGGTCGTCAAGTTCATTTCCGACAAGGTCGGAGTTATGTACCTTGGCAAGATGATGGAATTCGGCGACAAGAAAGACATTTTCGGAAATCCCCTGCATCCCTACACGCAGGCGCTATTCTCGGCGATCCCCAATCCCGATCCCGACGTCAAGATGAACCGCATTCACCTTGCGGGCGACATTCCCTCCCCTGCAAATCCCCCCTCGGGATGCCGCTTCCACACCCGTTGCCCCCACGCAACCGAGGAGTGCGCGAAGTGCGCGCCCGAATACCGTGAGGTCGAGCCCGGCCACTTCGTAGCCTGCCACCTCTGCAAAGGCTGTTCCAATGGCTAAAAAGGAAAAGAAAAAGCGCGAGAAGGTGGTTTGGGTCGACGACGGCAGAACTATCGCCGATATGTCTGGCCTTCCCACGCGCGGCTTCGGCAGAAGCCTTTCGGACGCCCGCCCGAGGCGCGAGCTGAGTGAGACCGAAAAGGCATTCAACCGCTCCCGCCCCGCGTGGCGCGACCACCTTGCCACATATTTTGCCGCTGTGAGAATGATGTTTCTCCCGATGCTCGCCGTTATCGGCATCATTTGCATCGCGTTTTTGATACTCTATCTTTTAGCACAAGCGACGTAAATTAAAACGGATGAATTTTTGATTCATCCGTTTTTTATTTGAGTATTGATTTGCTTTTGAATATGTGATATAATACTATTAGAACTCAATAAAAATGTCGGAGACTTCGCTATGATAGATTTTAAGAATATTAATCAATATAAGGAAAATAACAGAATTGAAGCAAAAACCGCTCTTGGAGGGTTACCTCAAAGTATTTGGGAAACTTATTCCGCGTTTGCAAATACACTCGGAGGAATTATTCTTCTTGGTGTAGAGGAAGACTCCGACAAAAATCTCCGCGCTGTAGAGGGTATCAATGCACAACAGCTAATCAAAGATTTTTGGAACATCCTCAACAATCAGCAAAAAGTAAGCGTTAATATCCTTTCAAATAAAAATGTCACCATAGAAGAGTCCAACGGCAACCAAATAGTCGCTATCCGTGTGCCCCGTGCACAACGCTACGACAAGCCTGTCTACCTCGGTGCAAATCCTTTCAGTGGTAGCTATCGTCGCAACGGGGAGGGAGATTACAAATGTACAAAAGAGGAAGTCAGAGCTATGATGCGTGATGCGTCGATAAAAACGCAGGATATGCTTCTTCTCGACAATATGTTACTTGATGTGCTCGATTCCGACAGCATCCGACGTTATAGAATCAGAATGAAATCATATCGACCCGGACATGTTTGGGAAGAGCTTGATGATACGCAATTCCTATATAAGCTTGGCGCTGTGGGCAGAAGCGAAGACGGAAGCCTTCACCCCACTGCAGCAGGGCTTTTAATGTTCGGGTATGAATACGAAATAGTAAAAGAATATCCTGAATATTTTCTCGATTATCGTGAAGAGCTCGATCCTAACACACGTTGGACTGATCGTATCGTATCCTCTTCTGGCGATTGGAGCGGAAATATTTATGACTTTTATTTCAGAGTATATAATAAAATTGCTCAAGATATTAAAATTCCCTTCAAGCTTGAGGGTGGAGATCGGATAGATGATACCCCGATTCATAAGGCATTGCGAGAAGCCCTTGCAAACTGCCTGATCAATGCAGACTACTACGGCAGACAAGGTATTGTAATCGTAAAGAAAAAAGATATTATTACTTTGTCAAATCCGGGAGGATTCCGCATCGACCTTCAAACGGCTAAAAGCGGAGGAGTATCCGACCCAAGAAACAGCGCACTAATAAAAATGTTCAATCTTATTGATATTGGCGAACGCGCAGGCAGCGGTATTCCGAATATCTTCAACGTATGGAATAAGCAAGGATTTCCGGCTCCTATTATTTCCGAAAGTTTTGAACCTGACAGAATTACTTTGTCGCTCAGGACAACCCAAGCGGCGATAAAAAGCGGCGATAAAAAAGCGGCGACAAAAAGCGGCGATAAAACCAACGGAACAAAAACTCTCATTCATAAGCAAGCTATTATAGACTATCTTACAGACCATGTTTCCGCTAAATCGTCGGATATCGCGGATATGCTCGGATTAAAGCCTACACGAGCAAAAGAAATCCTTGCCGAATTGGCTGCAGATGATATTATTATTGCCGAAGGTGGCAACAAAAATCGAATTTACAAGTTGAAATCATGAATACGCAATCAAGCCTGCTCAATGTATTTGGGCAGGCTCATATTATTAATTCTCGATGTTAACAAAAAAGACTTGAATTTCAGCACATTGTGTGCTATAATTATATATAGTACAGCACACGGTGTGCTGAAAGTGTGCTGAACCTCAATCAGCGTTGAACTCTACTTGCAGTTTACTTGCGTTCTCTGCCCGGTAGAGTGATTTTTCTGCAAAGTTCCGTGACAATAATAGTATATATATGTTATAATACTATCATTAATCAACAGGGAGAACACTATGAACAACAGCTACCGCATAGTTACAGATTCCGCCTCGGATATGGGCGAACATCTTACCGAATGGGGCGTGGCATCCGTCAGCCTCACGCTCAAATTTGAGGGAGAAGATAAAATACAGCGCAACGACGAAGTTGAGCCCGTTGCATTTTACAACCGTATGCGCGAGGGCGGCGTTGCCAAGACCTCGGCGGTCAACCCCGAAGAATTTGCCCTCGTCTTTGAACCCATTCTTGCCGCGGGCGAGGATATTCTTTACATCGGCTTTTCCTCGGGTCTGAGCACGACTTGCAACTCGGGCAGAATTGCCGCTGATAAGCTCGCGGAGAAATATCCCGAGCGCAAGATCATCGTTATCGACTCTCTTTCCGCGTCCGCGGGATTTGGAATGCTCGTATATCTCGCAGTCAAGAAGCGCGAGGCGGGCGCAAGCCTCGAGGAGAACGCAAAGTACGTTGAATCCCTCATTCCCCACCTCTGCCATTGGTTCACCGTTGACGACCTTGTTTACCTCAAGCGCGGCGGCAGGATCAGCGCGGCAACCGCTTTTGTCGGCGGCGTTCTCGGCATCAAGCCCGTTCTTCACATGGATCTTGAGGGTCATCTTATCAACAAGTTCAAGGTGCGCGGCAGACGCGCGGCGATAAATGCCCTTGCCGACAAGCTCGGCGAGCTTATGACCGACAAGTCGCAGGGTCCCGTTTTCATCTGCCACGGCGACTGCGCGGACGATGCCGCTCTGCTCTCCTCGATCATCAAGGAAAGACACGGCCTTGACACCGACATCACCGTATTCACAGGCCCCGTCATCGGCGCTCACTCGGGTCCCGGCACGCTTGCGCTCTTCTTCATAGGAAACGAAAGGTAATATTGCCGCCCGGCGGTAAAGATCAGATATGAATAATACAAAAACCGAATTCATCCTCACGGGTGAAACCTTCACAAAAATGATCCACGGAGCGGCTATCAACCTCCAGGATCAGGCGCAGAAGATCAACGACCTCAACGTTTTTCCCGTTCCCGACGGCGACACGGGCGACAATATGCTCTCGACCCTCATGGGCGGCGTTGAGCGCGCAAAAGGCATAAATGAAGGCCTTGGAGTCACCGCGCGCAGGGTTGCCGACGGAATGCTTCTTTCCGCGCGAGGCAACTCGGGCGTTATCCTTTCGCAGTTCTTTGACGGAATTGCGGCGGGCTTCGAAGGCCTTGAAACTGCCGATGCAAAGGCTATAGGCAAGGCGTTCCGCAAGGGCGTTCGCCGCGCCTACCGTGCCGTTATGAAGCCCGCAGAGGGCACTATCCTGACGGTTGCAAGCGATGCGACCGAATACGCCTGCAACACAAAAACCGGCTCTGTCGAGGACTTCCTTGGAAACTTTGTAAGCGAGGCGCGCCGTTCCCTCGACCGCACACCCGAGCTTCTCCCCGTCCTCAAGAGCGCGGGAGTGGTCGACTCCGGCGGAGCGGGACTTCTCTCGATCATCGAGGGTATGTGCCGAGTCTTCGACGACGATTTCAATGCGCAGACCTTTGACAACGCCCCATCCCCAAAAGCCGCAGAGGAGATCGACTTCGACCGCTTCTCTGCCGACGACGTACTCGAGTACGGCTACTGCACCGAGCTTCTCGTCCGTCTGCAGACCTCGAAGACCGACATCGACTCGTTCGACACACAAGCCATAATAGACGCACTCACCGAGCTTGGCGACTCGATCGCAACCGTGAGATCCGGAAGCATACTCAAGATCCACGTCCACACAAAGACCCCCGACCGCGTTCTTGCGCTTTGTCAGCAGTACGGCGAATTTCTCAAGGTAAAGATCGAAAATATGTCGCTCCAGCACAACAGCATTGAGGCTGAAGGCGAGGCTGTGCGCGAGGCGCAGGCGGTTATGTCCGAGAAGGATCGCAAGGATTTCGGCGTTGTCGTTGCCGCTTGCGGCGAGGGCATCAAGCAGACATTCATTGAATGCGGCGCCGATTTCATCGTTGAGGGCGGACAGAGCATGAATCCCTCGGCAGAGGATTTTATCCGCGCCTTTGAGGCTGTGAACGCAAAGACCATCTTCGTCTTCCCGAACAACGGCAACGTCATTCTTGCCGCGCGTCAGGCGATGAAGATGTACGACCGCTCCGACGTCCGCGTTATCGAATCGCGCAACGTTGGCGAGGGGTATGCCTCCCTCTCGATGATGGACACATCATCGGGCGACGCCGACGCCATCGAAGCCGATCTGAACGCCAATATGCAGGGAGTTGTGACCGCCGAGATCGCGCGCTGTATCCGCGATGCCGAGATGCAGAACGTTGAGATCCACACGGGTGACTACATCGGATACGTCGGCAAAAACATCCTATCCGCATCAAACGAGCGACTTGAAGCGTCACTCAGACTTATAGATTCGCTCGACCTCGACAGTCACGCCCTCTTTCTCCTTTTCTCGGGGCTTGACTCGTCCGAGGAAGAAACCGAAACTATCTGCAGCTATATAGCAGAGCACCACCCCGCCTGCGAGGTTTATCCCATCCACGGCGGGCAGGAGATCTACAGCTATATTATGGTAGCAGAATAAGACTTTACAGCTCAAATTTCGTCGCGTATGCGAAAAAATTTGAGCTGTTTTCTATTGACTGCGGATAGAAAATATGTTATACTAATACTACCAATAATTATCAGGAGACAAGTCATATGAAACGTACATTGTCAGCTATTTTGGCTCTACTTATGCTTCTTGGCGTGGCTTGCGCCGCAATCGGTTGCAGCAATCCCGTTGAAGAACAGGGAGACACCGTGAGCACCACAGCACCTGCAGTTGCAGAAAGCAACATCGAGGAAGTCACTACCGATTCTCTTTACGACAGCAAGGGCTATCTGAAGGATGAACTTGATCCCAACCTCAATTTCGGCGGCGAAACCGTTACCATCTTTGCGTGGGAACATACTCTGCCCGAATTCGAAGTTGAAGAACAGTCGGGTAACATCGTCGAAGACGCGGTCTATACCCGTAACGCAAACACCGAAAGCAGACTCGGCGTTGAGCTCGAATTTATCTTTGCAAAGGGTAACAACACCGCCTTCAAGGAGTTTTGTAATACGGCATCGAACAGCATCAGCGCAGGCGACGGCGCTTATGACCTTATCGGTTGCTATCTGCGTTCTGCAGGCGTGCTGACTCTTGAGCACAAGCTTACCGATATGCTCGAAGTTGATAACCTCGATTTTGAAAAGCCTTGGTGGTCGAGCACCCTTCTTGCCCTCAACACCATCAACGGCAGCCTTTACTTCATTTCGGGTGATATTGCCTCCACTCTGATCTATCAGATGATGTTCATCGTTTATAACAACGATCTCGGACAGGAATATAACCTCACCAATCCTCAGCAGATCGCTCTGGATGGCAAATGGACACAGGAACTGCTCTTACAGATGGCACAGGGTATTTACAAGGACCTTGACGCCGACGGCAAAAAGTCCGAGAACGACTGCTACGGTCTTTTCTCGATAACCCATCCCCTGCTTGACATCTTCTATATGGGCGCCGATATGAGCTACGTTATCCCCGACAAGGATGGAAATCTGACGCTTTCGGATGACGTACTTAGCGAGAAATCCTTGACTATCATCGACCGTTTCAATAACCTCTACCATAATTCGAACGACGGATTCTTCATCAAGACCGCATCCGCAACCCTCTACTCCGAGGGCAATTCGCTCTTCTATAACGTAACCGGTCAGCATCTTTCAAACAATTTCCGCGGTTCTGACTTCAATTACAGCATTCTTCCCGCGCCGAAATTTGACGAAACTCAGGCAAACTACCGCACTCCCGTTGCCTTCACACACACGATGTACTGCATCCCGATCGACGCAAAGAACAGTGCAATGTCGGGCGCTGTCCTCGAGTGCATGGCATCCGAGGCTTACCGCAACGTCACCCCCGCACTCTTTGAGACCGCATTCAAATATCAGTATTCGAACAACCCCCACGACGCGGAGCTGTTTGAGATCATCCGCGACAACGTCGTATTCGATATCAGCCGTCCCTTCTTCGATTCGCTCGGCGGCGACTCCTCCAGCCCCATCCGTGTTTGGAGAATGCAGATCGAAAACGGCAATAACACGCTTGCTTCCTCAAGTAAGATGCACTTGAGAGCTTGGGATAAAGCTTTGACCAATCTCCGCAAGGACTTGAGCGAAGGTAATTGATCCCGAAATATAATCCACCCCGAGCCTTTCGATGAAGCGAAAGGCTCGGGGTGTTTCTATGCGCCTGCAAAAAGTCACGTTCCGCACAGCGGAACATATCTCATCCGCAGGATATATCGTGTGAAACATATCGCATCGGCGAAGCCGATATATCGTGCGCTCTCCGCAGAGAGCGCAAACTCCGAGGAATTGCGCCGTCTGCGGACGTCGCACGATATGCCTTCGGCACGATATATCCTTCGGATACGATATACCTTGCGGCACGATATATTCCGCCAAGGCGGAATGTGATCAATTTATCTTAACCGCCTTAAAATCCTCCTCTGCAAAGATGAAGAGCGTGCCATCGATCATCGTCGCGCGGGCGTAGGATTCGTTAACAACGTGGGAAAGGGTCACGGATGCGATCTGCTTTATGCGACTGCCCTTAAATCTGAGCAAAATATACTCGCTCGCATACTCTCTTGACACCATAAGCCCGACAAGTCCCTCATCGCGGTTGATATAGTACGACTTGTAATCCTCCGAGAAATCAACACCTCTGAGTTCAAACGCGCATATCGAAACAACCTTATCGCCCTTTTCCTCATAAACCTCGACCTTGAGCACATCGCGGACATTCCCGTAGCCGATTCCAAGCAGCTTCCCGTCGCCCATATCTACAAGGGAGGTCGAATAACCGTCGATCACACCCGTGTCGCTGAACGTGATATTCGCAGGGTCGGAAAGGTCAAAGAAGTAGACGGGGTCTTTATGATGTATCTTTTCGGCGGTGCAAACGTATCCGTAATCGCCCTCGAAGCGCACAGACGTTACATCCTCTCCATCGGGAGAAAATGCTTTGACCGAGCCGATTATCTCGAAATTTTCAAGATCAATGCAATAAAGATCGGCGCTTACGAGTTTGTTTGTAGTTGTACCGCCGATGCTGTAAGCATCAGCTTCGGTTTTTATATACTCATTCAAATAGGTCTCTGTCACGATGCGGAGCATACCGTCGTACTCATCCATTGCGTACTGATCGGTCGGCATTCCGTCAACCTTGACGTTCCCGATAATATCGAGCTTTCCTTCTCTGTGTGAAATGACGTATACCGTGCTTCTGTGAACGATCTTATGCAGAGTTTCGCCCTCCTTTTCGCCCGGCTTTTGGCTTCTGTCAGAGAAGTAGCTGGAAAAAATGATATTGTTCTCCGACACTGTTACAACTTCGGCATAATCAAGCACGGCTGCTGAATCGACGACCTCGAGCGAGTTCATATCAAGCAGAGCCATAACCGTATAAAACGGGCGCCACGAGGTTTCGGTATAGGTAATATCATCCGCCGCGATGCTCTGTGTCTTTTCACCGCTCGTAAAATGCGGGAGATATGCGCTTTCGTCGGAAAAATCGGGTTCGGGCTCGATTCCCCATCCCGTCACAGTCAAGAGCTTGCCCTCAATCATTCGGGAAGTGATGTACCCGCCCGAAATTTCAATATATCCGCCCTTTTTCATATCATCGGGCGCGCTGACGTCAACCGAGACCGCCAGCGTTTTCTGATAGCTCGGCAAAATCACACTAACGCTTCCGCAATCGGGCGAAAGATAGATCACGCTGTTGTAATAATACACGCTGTCGACCGAAAAACCGAATTCAGCGGGAATATTGATCGAATCGAGCTGTACCGCATCCTCGGTCGAGTAGGAGTAAAGCGTAAGTGTTAGCGGGTCGAGGTAGAAAATTGCTTTGTCGCTTCGTTTGAATAAGTCACCTTCGATTATTCCCTCGAACTGATTGTCGGTAACCTCCTCGTACTTATCAGCCGAAATCGCGGGCATAACGCTACCGGTGGCGATAACACCTACGTCAAACTGTTCGTGCGTTCCAAAATATTTGTCGGCATTATTCCTATATCTGTAATTATCGGGACGGCAGGCAAGCTTTTGCACCTTGAGCATAAGATCGTAATATTCGCTGTCCGAGTAGCGCGAAAGATCTTCAAGCTCTCCCGAGAACGGCAGGAAGAGCCAAAGGCTGAAAAGCACGGTAAATATCGCAACACAAGCCGCGAAGACGGTAAATTTTCTGCGTTTTATTGCTTTCATATAAGGCTTCAAGTCCGCCGCGGCGACCATATCGGGGTCAACATTGCCTATCGCGTTGAAAAGATCCCGGTTCTTCATAAGTCGATATCCTCCTTTTGCAAATGTTCTTTGAGTTTTTTGCGTGTGCGGAAAAGGAGCATGCTGACGGCGCTTTCCTTCATTCCGTTACCCTTCGCGATCGTGGCGAGCGGATAGAGATAGAAATACCGTTGCAGGAAGATATTGCGCGTTTTTTCATCAAGTGAGAGGAGAAACTTCTCCACCGCCTGGCGCAGGGCAACCGACTCGGCAAGATCGCGCCCGTCATCCTCGGGCAGGGCGTCCGAAAGCTCGGAAAGAGCCTTATCGTGCTCTCCCCTCTTCTTCGCCGTATTGATATTGTAGCGGTTGCAAGCCAAATTGCGGCATATCACGGCAAGATAGCCCTTGAGCGACGACGGTCTTTCGGGCGGAATGGAATTCCACGCGCGGAGATATGTATCATTTTCGACCTCTTCGCAGTCCTGCTCATTTCCGAGCACGTTGAAGGCAATACGGCGCAGATATCTGCCGTATTTTTTCGCACTTTCCTTGATAGCCGCCTCGGACCGCTCCCAAAACAGCTCGATTATCCTTTTGTCTTCCATAGCGCACTCCTTTCGTTGTAGTAGTAAAGGTACCTTCACCCTAATAGACAGCAAATGGACCGGGAATTGCACGGGTACAATTATATTTTAGCACATTTTTTGAAAAAAAGCAATATCTCGCTTCGCTCGAATGATGATCGGCTGCGCCGAATGATAGTCCGCTTCGCGGAATGATAGTTCGCGCAAGCGCGAAATAAAGGAAAATTTCCGCCCCGTGGGGCGGAAATTCACCATTATTCGCGGCAAAGCCGCGATCATCATTCTGCCCGCAGGGCAGATTATCATTCGGCGTAGCCGACTATCATTCTCGCGTAGCGAGATCTACAACCTTAAACTGTCCCTCCGATGCAAACACGAACAGTTTTCCGTCGATCATTGTCGCCCTCGTCACTCCCTCGTCCGAGACGCGGTCAAATCTTACGTTCGCGACGGGGACTATCGCGCCGCCATTGAAATGAAGCAGAATGTAATCGCCTACGTCAGCCCTTGAGGTCATCAGACCGAAGAGATTATCTTTTCTATTGATATAGTAGGATTTATAATCCTCCGAGAACTCAACTCCGCTGAGCTCGTAGGTACAGACGGACACGACCATTCCGTTTTTCTCCTCATAGATCTCCAATTTGAGGTGATCCCTCGTATTGCCGTAGCCGATTCCAAGGAGATAACCGCCTTCAAGCTCGATCAGCGAGGTCGAGAAGCCCTCGATCACGCCCGTATCGGTATATGTGATGTTGCTCATATCCGAAAGATCGAAGAAGAACACGGGGTCGGTGAAGCTTACCACAACGGCGGTGCAGACGTAAGCCTTGTTGCCGTCGAAGCGAACGGAGGCAACCTGCTCGCCCTCGGGAGCAAAGCCGATGACGCTTCCAACGATCTCGTTGGTTGCAAGGTCGATGCAGTAGAGGTCCGCGCTTCGGTAGTTTTCAATCGAAGTAAAGTTATAAACGTCCTTTTCAACCGTATGATAGCGCTTTCCCGTGCGGCTCCAAGTTTCGGTCACAACGCGGAGCACGCCGTCCTTTTCATCGAGCGAATACTGATCGTTCAGGAATCCGTCAACTCTGACCATACCCTTGTTTTCAAGCGTGCCCGATGAATAGGAAATGGTATAAATATTGGTCTGATTGATATTTTTCGTGATGATCTCGTTGTCGTACTCGCCGGGCTCTTCGGAGTAGCCGTAATAATTGCAACCGAGGAAGATGTTGTTTTCGGAGACCGAAACGACCCAGGCGTTGTCGAGCACCGCAAGGCTTCCGAGCACGTCAAGACTCTCGGAGTCGAGCATTACCGCGACGGTATAGTAAGCATTGGTGCAGTCGTCGTTATACAGAATGTCGGGCGCGGCAAGGCTTTCGCACTCACCGTTCTTCGTGATCTGAGGCAGAAATGCGCTTTCGTCCGAGAAATCGGGATCGTTATAGATCGGCATTCCCGTGACGAGAAGGAGCTTGCCGTCCTTCATGCGCGAACTGATGACGCTGCCCGAGACCTCAACGACCTCCGCCTCCTTGATGTCCGAGGCATCAGTGACGTCGAGCATCACGGCGATGGTTTTGTTGTAAGCGGGGATCAGCACGGTCACTTTTGTGCAATCTGGTGAGAGGAAGATCTCACTTTCCCAACTTGCGCCTGCGTACTTGCCAATAACTTCGCGCACATTGAATTCGTCAAGCTTGCACTCACCCTCGATCGAGTAAGAATAGAGGATCAAATTGTAGGGATCAAGATAGAAAACATTCTTGTCACTGCGTTTGAAAAGGTCGCCCTCGATCACGCCGTCATACTGATTGTCGGTAACTTCCTCGTATTTGTCTGCGAGAGCACCGGGATCGGCTGGCGCGAAATCGTCGGCAACACCGCCTTCGGCGGCATTAAAGAACACGAATCTTCCTGCACGAAGAACGTACTTTTCAAAATTGTTCGCATAACGGTAATTTGCCGGTCTGCAGGCAAGCTCTTGCACCTTGAGCATCAAGCCGTAATACTCGCTGTTCGAGTATTTTGACAGATCTTCAAGCTCGCCCGAGAAGGGCAGGAAGAGCCAAAGGCTCAGAAATATCGCAAAAACGCTGATGCAAGCCGCCAGGATCGTCATTTTTCTGCGTTTGACTCCCGCGCGGGGTGCTGTGGGGTCGGCTTGGCGGATATATTTTTCGTCCACGTTGCCTATTTCGCGGTAAATATCTTTATTTTTCATAGATCAAATCCCTCCTTGTGTAGATGTTCCTTGAGTTTTTGCCGAGTGCGGAAAAGGAGCATTGTGACCGCGCTTTCCTTGAGCCCGCGCGCCGCCGCGATCTCGCGCACCGAGCAGGTGTAAAAGTATCGTTGCATAAATATGACGCGCGTTTTCTCATCAAGCGAGGCAAGGAACGAATTCAGCGCCTCGCGCAGAGCAAAGCTTTCGCCGAGCTCCTCACCCGAGTTGTCCGACAGACATTCGGAAAGCTCCTCAAGCACAAGCCAAGCCTCGCCGCCGCGCTTTTGCGCGCCCCTTTCATCGAGCCTGTTCAGCGCAATATTTCTCGCCAAAGCGCCGACATAAGGCTTCAACGGATCGGGCTTCTTCGGCGGAATGCTGTTCCAAAGCTTCACGTATGTATCGTTCTCGACCTCTTCCGCGTCCTGCTCGTTCCCAAGCACACGCATAGCGATATATCGGCAATACCTGCCGTACTTCTTTGCCGCCTCCGCAATAGCCGTCTCCGCGCGCGCCAGAAACAATTCAACAATGCTTTTATCGTCCATAACCTCTCTCCTTTCTACCGTCTAAAAGGCCTTTCACCCTAATAAACAGAAAATTTCACTCAAGTAACACGGGGATGATAATATTTTAGCATATTTTTTTGAAAATTGCAATATAAACGTAAAACCCGCACGGCAAAGCCGTGCGGGCGTTTTTATTAAGGCATATTGATTGCCTTGTATTTATCAAATACGAAGATATAGAAGCAATCGTCGATCAAAGTTGCTCGTGCGGTCTCCGGATATCGAATATCTCCCATTTTCTCTGCTATGACCTCGGTTATCTGTTTGCCATCAAAATGCAGAAGAATATAGGTGCTATTCTTGTTTTGCCTGAGGATAAGTCCGACAAGTCCGCGCTCTCTGTCAATATAATACGCCTTATAATCTTCAGCATATCCGACATCCTCTTTAATATAGGAACAGACCGACTCGACTTTGCCTTCGCCTTCTTTATATATATCGATCTTGAAGGTATTACGGCTGTCTCCGTAACCGATTCCGAGAAGCAATTTTTCCCCAAAATCAACAAGCGACGTTGAATAACCATCTATCGTTCCGGTATCGGTATAGGTGATATTATTCAGATTGGAAAGATCAAAGAAATATACCGGGTCAACAAGAGTCTCTACCTCCGCGGTACAGATATATGCCATATCGCCGTCATAACGCGCAGACTTAACTTCTTCACCCCAAGGGGCGAAATCCCTTACTTCGGCAACTGTCTCCCAAGAATTTGTATCGATGCAGTGAAGAGAGGCATTAGTTCCCGGTGAGATCCAATTAAAGTTTTCTCCGACGTCTACCCACCCGATTTTTTGATCTATCCATACGTCACCGCTCCATACAATCAAATCTGTTGTTGCGGCAATTCGGAGAATTCCGTTGTATTCATCAATGCTGTATTGCCCTTCGACGCTTCCTTCAAGCGTAAATCCGGTCCTGTACTCCATATTTCTTTTTTCAATCGAAATTACACTGAAATCAGAAAACCGATTGCGTCCGACGTGATTTACCGAATTTTCCTCATATTCATAATACTTTTGATAATTATCGACAAGTATGATCTTGTCCTCGGAAACAAAGACTTCATTTACTGGATGAAAAATAGCTTTGACGTCTTCTATTTTTAGCGAATCTTCATCAACGCGCACAATAACGGTATACATATCCTCAGAAGCTCCGTCGGTTAATACGATATCTTCCATATCAATGCTTCTGAAACCGCCGCCGACATCTATCTGCGGAATAAACTTTTTTTCATCCGAAAAATCTTTGTTGTAGCTGTTTACTCCGAATTCATAAAACCAATAGATCTTTCCGTCTACCGACCTTGAAGTAATATACTCTCCGGCGGCAACTATAGTTTTTTTCAGTTTGATCTTCCTCGGGTTTGATACGTCAAATGAAGCAAGAACGGTTTTTCTGTTATACGACAATCCGCCGTAACTGTCCCTGAAGTCATAGAACTGTCCTACTACCGTCAAGGTGTCGCAGTCTTTTGACAGATAGATCTCTCTCGGAGTAAAATCCCTGCCGTTCAAAGTATTCTCATCGATCTTGTATTGTCCGGCGAGAGTTGTCTTTTCACCTTTGATCTTATAAGAATTGATCGTTTTGTTTATTACGTCAACGTAAAAAATATGTGTTTTTGAGCGTTTGAAAAGATCGCCCTCGATTACTCCTTCAACTTGATTGTCCGTCACCTCAATATAACTGCTCGTCTTTCCGGTACCGTTCAGATCAGACATTATATTACCCGGCACGGATGAATAATCGCTGTAACTCAATATATTGTTGTTATATATTGCGTATATTGCCTTGATATATTTGCTGTCTGCAAATTCCAGAAGCTCTTCGGGAAGTTCAGCCGTGAACGGATCTTCGCGGTTAAAATACGGCACAGCGACAATGGCAAGCGCCAAAAGCAATGCGATTGAAGCACACGCTGCAGTTATGGTAAATCTGCGCCGTATCTTCGTTTTTTTGGAAACTATCGGCAAAAGTGGGTCTGCTTCGGCGATCAGATCGGGCGAGATGTTGCCTATTTCTTCGTAAATATCGTTCTTTTTCATAAGTTGATCCCCTCCTTTGTAAGTTTGTCTTTGAGTTTTGAGCGGGTGCGGAAAAGGAGCATCGTTACCGCGCTTTCCTTCATTTTGTGCCTCTCTGCTATGTCGCGGATGGGACAGTTGTAGAAATATCTTTGAAGAAAAATGATGCGGTCGCGCCGGTCAAGCGAGCGCAAAAAGCTCTCGATTGCTTCTCTCAGGGCAAATCTGTCCGCAAGATCGTGTGAGGACGGATCGGGCAGGCACTCGCCAAGCTCATCGAGTGCAAGCTCAGGCTCACCGCGCTTTTGGGTGTTTTTCTGCTTATATCTGTTGCAGGCAAGATTTCGACAAAGCGCGGCAAGATAACCCTTGAGCGAGCAGGGGTTTTCGGGCGGTATCGAATTCCACGCGCGGAGATATGTATCGTTTTCGATCTCCTCGCAGTCGCTGTCATTGCCGAGGATGGAAAAAGCGATATACCGCAAATATTTGCCGTATTTTCTCTCGGATTCCGCAATCGCCGTCTCCGAGCGTTCAAAAAACAGCTCAATTATTCTCTTGTCTTCCATATCGCGCACTCCTTTTGAAGGTCCTTCACCCTACAAGACAACTTTCGGCATTGGGATAACACTTATTTTTTATATTTTATCATATTTTTTTGAAAAAAGCAATATCTCGCTGCGCTCGAATGGTAGTCGGCTTCGCGAAATGATAATTTGCCTGCGGCAAAATAAAGGTGAATTTCCGCCAAGGCGGAAATTTTCCTTATAAAATATTGACTATTCCCCAATTTCGTGATATACTTAATGCAATATCATTATTAATTCGGAGGAATAATCTATGATCCGTGCTGCTATGATCGGCTTTGGCGGTATCGCCCAGTCGCATAAAAACTCATACCTTTCTCTTGAAAAACGCGGGATTCCCGTAAAACTCGTCGCTATCTGCGACATCGACCCGAAGGCGTTTGAGCGCCGTATGAAGATCAACATCGACACGGGCGAGTCGACCCTTGGCGGCGATTTCCACACCTACACCGACCTTGAGGAGATGCTCGCAAACGAGCAGATCGATCTTATCGACATCTGTCTGCCCACGCCTCTCCATTCGGAATACGCTATCAAGATGCTCGAGCGCGGCTATCACGTTCAGAGCGAAAAGCCCATGTCACTCACCGAGGACGAATGCCGCAAAATGATCGAGGCGCGCGACCGCTCGGGCAAGCAGCTCATGATCGGTCAGTGCCTGCGCTTCTACCGTCAGTACGAATTCCTCAAGGCGTGCATCGAGGACGGCAGATACGGCAAGCCCACCGCCGCTCACTTCGACCGTCTCAGCGGACCTCCCAGATGGGGCTGGAACAACTGGTACATGAAGCCCGAGCTTTCGGGCGGCGTAATTTACGACCTCCACATTCACGATTGCGATATGATCCGTTGGCTCTTTGGCGAGCCAAAGGCATTTTCCGCGGTTGCGGCTGCTACTTTTGTCAAGCACGACACCGTTTTCGTTCAGTATTACTACGACAACCTCCCCGTCAGCGCGGTTGCGGAATGGTCGCTCAAGGGCACGGGATTCCGCGCAGGATACCGCGTTGGTTTTGAAAAGGCTTCCGTCATTTTCGACGCAGACGGCGTGACCGTTTACTCGAAGGAAGACGGCGCGGCTGAAAAGATTGAGATGGCCCCCTACGGCGGCATCGAAGCCGAGATCGAATATTTCGTTGATTGCATTGAAAAGGGCATCGCTCCCGAGAAGAATATGCCCGAGTCCTCGGCGCGCACGGTTGCGATCGCGAACAAGCTTCTCTGGTCCGCCGATCACTGCGGCGAGCGCATGGAATTCGACCCGCCCGTTTACGACAACTGATCCATTTCGGCTTCAAAGGGGAAGACAGCAAATGAAAGTCTGTGTAATTCAACCTCATTATTCCTTTGATGAGCGCGACGTCGGCAAGTGTTTTGAAGATCTGCTTTCGTTGCTTGACGAGTGCGATGAAAGTATGGATCTCATCGTATTGCCCGAATACAGCGACGCTCCTGCGGACGTTAAGGGGAAGGGTGGCTTTTACGATGCGGTAAAGAAATACAATCCCGTCCTTATGCAAAAGGCTTGCGAGACCGCCAAAAGGTGCAATTCTTTGGTGTTTGTCAACTGTGGATTTGAAACCGAAAACGGCATCCGCAACACCACTCACGCGATCGACCGAAACGGCAATATTGTCGGCAGGTATTTCAAAGCTCATCCCGCGCCCAGCGAGGTCAAAACCGATTCCGAGGGCGGGCACGAGCTTGACGTGGCTTACAGCTATGAGATCTCCGAACCCTACGTTTTAGAGCTCGAAGGGCTCAAATTCGCATTTCTTACCTGCTATGATTTCTATTTCTACGAGTACTTTTCAAAGATAGCCCGCGAAAACGTTGATATCATCATCGGTTGCTCTCTGCAGCGCACGGACACTCACGATGCCCTTTCCATCATCAACAAGTTCCTTTGCTACAACACCAATGCGCACCTGATCCGCGCATCGGTTTCGCTTGGTGACGACTCCGCGCTTTGCGGTTGCAGTATGGTCGTGTCTCCGAGGGGCGAAATGCTTTTGAATATGGAAAGCAAAGTCGGGCTCGGGATCTGCGAAATAGACGCAAAGAACAAATACTACAAGCCCGCGGGGCATATGGGCAGTCCGAAAGCGCATTATGAGTACATCGAGGAAGGTCGCCGCCCCTGGCTTTACCGTAACGGCGGCGCGGCGATCGTGCCTTTTGACGGTATTATGAAATATCCCCGCCTTTGCGCTCACCGAGGATTTAACACCATAGCGCCCGAAAACAGTATGCCCGCCTTCGGTGCGGCAATAGCTCTCGGCGCCGAGGAGATCGAATTTGATCTATGGTCAACCAAGGACGGCGTTCTGGTCTCCTGCCACGACAGCACTCTTGACAGGGTGAGCAACGGAAGCGGAAAGATTTTCGAGCACACTTACGCCGAGCTTCTTGAGTTGGATTTCGGAGTCAAGCACGGCGAGAAGTTCAAGGGCTTGAAGATCCCCACTTTCGAGGAGATCCTTCAGAAGTTCGCGGGTCAAGTGATCATGAACATTCACGTCAAGATCTGGGACAAGAATTTTGACGATCCCATGATCGAGCAGATCGTCGCTCTCATTCGCAAATACGACTGTGAAAAGCACATTTACTTTATGACGACCAACGACAACATCATCCGCCGCGTGATGGAATATGCGCCCGATCTGAAGGTTTGCGTCGGTTGGAACGGCAACAAGGAGCCTATGTCGATCGTCGATCGCGCCATCGAGCTCGGTGCATACAAAGTTCAGCTTTTCAAGCCTTATTTCAATCAGGAAAGCATTGACAAAGCGCACGCGCACGGAATTCTCTGCAACGTCTTCTGGGCAGACGACCCCGAGGAAGCAAAGCAATATTTCCGAATGGGCATAGATACCGTTCTGACCAACGATTATCTGCCCGTCTATAACGCGGTTAAAGACGAATTTTTCCGCGATAAGTGAGCATAATTGATCCTTAAAGCCCTCCCGCTTGCGGGAGGGCTTATTCATTTTTTCGACTAATATCGATCATTTGAGTATCATACAGCACCAATTGATATAATTGTGCACCTTTCACAAAAACATTCATCATAATTTGTTGAACTTTGCTCTTTATATTCACTCCGTTTTATGATATAATTAAAGTAGCAAATCTTATTTCCGTAACCCAACATCCAATTATATAATTGGATAATCAGACTTACATTTTATAGGTGATCGATATGCAGAAAAAGAACGACCGTTTGATCTCAAAAAAACTCTTGCTGATATTGTCCATATCAATCCTTCTCGTGCTTTTGGCGCTTTTCATTTCGCCTTTGCTGAAGATGTTTATCGGCGACATATACGGATTCTTTGATTTTTTGGCTAACAGCCCCGAATTATGGCGCGCATTCGGAATTCTCGCCTTGTTGTTAGTTTCAATTCTGCTTTTGTTCGGCATCGTCTTGCCGATTGCTTTATTTGCACTAAAAGTTGTATCGGCTTATATTTCGCTATACAGCATCTGTTTGTTTTCAGATCATAGGATCAAATTCAACAGCATCAGGCGATCAAGCGCGGACGGAGAGATCACCATCAAGACCCATGACGGCACCATGTGCTTGCATTTCATCAACGTGATCTTCAAATTCCGCCGCGCAATTACGATCCCCAATTCGCAGGAATACGTTATTACTCCATTAGTGCCCAAGAAAATATCCAAGCAAGGACAGGGCATCGGCGGTGCAAATATGAGCAGCGGAAACGGCAATCGCAATGCTCTCATCCGATCGACCCAGTATGCACTGAACAAGAACCACGATAAAACAAAAAGTCTGCCGGAAATTGAATACGGTGACAAAAGAAAGCACATTTTGCTGATACCCAATATACCTTCGGAAGCAAATTGTGTGGTCAATAATGTCGTTGTGCCACTGTCAAACGGTCAGACGATCGGTGATTTTACTTACTATTCTTTAAGTCATTTAAAAAAAGGCTTGAAAGGCAAACTTCACACATCGATATTTTAATAACGGAGGAAAAGCTATGAATTCGAAACTCAAGCAGCACTTATTTGTCTTATTGGCGTACATAATGGCGATAGTTGCATCATTTTTGTTAGGTAACTTTCTCTTGTTGCCGATATGCAATTCAATCGCAGGCTCGGAAAAAGCCGGTTTGGCGGCAACACAAACAATTATGCGATTACTGTGGCCGACAATCGCATTTATTATCATCTTCTTCTACAAGAAGAACGGCAGCGAAGAAAAGATCACGTTCGTTGCCAAGTTAAGAGAAGAACCCTACGACGCGAAAAATGACTTTAAGAATTTAATGAAATCCAAAGATTTTTGGGCTGAACTGATCTTTGTTTCGGTCATAACCGTAGTATATTGGCTGTTTAACTATGTGTTCCCTTGGATATTCCTTAACATTCCTCTGTATTTCGTTTTCAATCTTGCGGTAAACCTCTATCTTCATTGGTCGTGGGCAAAAAATTCGCACGTTCATTAACCACAAAGCCCTCCCGCTTGCGGGAGGGTTGGGAGGGTAGTCAGCGCTTCGCAAAATTCCTTCGCCGAACAACATCAAAAGCGTAATATAATAAATTCGAGAAAATCCTCCGCCGGCGGATTTTTTCCTTCATTTCGCCCATCGGGCGAACTATCATTCACGCGAAGCGTGATTATCATT
>JAZQJB010000024.1:0-5927 GCA_045541375.1 Eubacteriales bacterium
CGCCGTGATGCTCGCGGGCCCCTCGTCCTCGGGCAAAACGACCTCGGCAAACCGCCTTGCCACCCAGCTCCGCGCCCACGGCAAGATGCCGATACTTATGAGCCTCGACGATTACTACATCGACCGCGACCTGATCGCGCCGAATGAGTCGGGCGAGCTCGACCTTGAACACATCAATACCATCGACACCGCCCTTTTCGGCGAACAGATCACCGCGCTCCTTTCGGGCAAGGAGGTCGAATTGCCCACATTCAACTTCAAAACGGGCAAGCGCGAGTGGCTCGGCAGAAAGCTGAAGCTCGATGACAACGCGATCATCATCGTCGAGGGCATCCACGCGCTCAACCCCGTGCTTTTGCCCGGCGAAATCGACCGCGCGGCGGTGTTCAAGATCTTCATCAGCCCGCTGTTGCCCCTCAGCCTCGATTATCATAACAGAATCCCCACAAGCTACCTGCGCCTGCTCCGCAGAACGGTGCGCGACTACGACACTCGCGGCGCCTCGGTGCAAAAAACACTTTCAATGTGGAATTCGGTTCGCCGCGGCGAGGGAAGATGGATCCTGCCCTTCCAGGAGCAGGCGGATGTCATCTTCAACAGCTCAACTCTCTATGAACTCGCCGTGCTCAAAAAGCACATTTTCCCGCTGCTGAGCGCCATCGAGCCGCACGAGGAATGCTACGAACAGGTCCGCGCGATGGTAAAAGTGCTCAACTATATCCACGAGGCGGATGTTGATGACGAAATTCCTCCAACCAGCATCATCCGCGAGTTTATCGGCGGAAATGCATTTTACAGATAAATAAAAGACAACAGCAGCGAGAAGTTTTTGAAGATTCTTAAGGAACTTTTCGAAAAAAGTTCCTTAAGTCGACCGCCGCAGCGGTCGAAATTCCCCATGTGCTTCAAAATGGCGGCGCCCCGCCGACATTTTGGAAGGAGTAAAACCTCCCCTCGCGGGAGGTTTTCGCTCCTTCACCCCCCCGCGTATTCAACGCGCGCTTTTTCTATAAAGATTTAGTTCTCCTGCAGGCTTGTTACAGGTAATTTTGCGCCGCAACAGTGCCTTCGCCGATATCCTCATAATTTTGAATAGTTAAATCGGTACCCATCCCCATAAATGCTGTCAACTCAAGGAAATAAGCGCATTTTCATTTCGTTATTCAGCCCGCCAAATTAAAGAGTCTGCACAAAAAACTTCCCCTCTCGGTTCACGAGAGGGGAGCGAGGGGTAAGTCCCTATTTGAAATATGCAAAATTATAGGATACCGTCCCGATCTCTATAGCTGCGCGAAAGTTTAGCATTTACTGTCGTCGGGACGATATTTGTACCCCCGCGGCAATGGATTCGGCTATTTCCATGTTCCTACATAAGGCGTGAGCATTTCTTCAATCTGCGTAAATCTTATGTCATTACGGACAAAGTCAAATTTTTCGTTTTTCAACTTGTCCAACAATACTGATGCACCGTTGTTGTTGGTTCTGTAGTGCCAAAAACGGGAGTCACCGGGTGTGTAGTTTTTGAAAAGCAGCGAGGTGTGCTTGTATTCTTTCTGATAGTAATCGCGTAAGAATGATATTGTCGCATCTGCGGCACGATCAAGATGCTCGATCGTCTGCTCAGCGTCACCTGATTCTGCGTAAAAGTTTGCAATATCAATATTTGCCTCGCTGATATCCTCAAAATACTCTCCGAAGTCGCCGTCCTCAAAAATGAGCTCCAAAAGCGCGATCTGCTTTTCGTAAAGCTTGTTCATTTCTGCGGTAGAATAGCATTTTTTGCCGGAATCATCCTTGAAATTTTCTGTCGAATGGGTTACAAGATTACGGATAAGACCGTGAAAGAGCAGATCGCGGTGCGAGTTGATTTTGTCATCGCCTTTGCAAGTGCGAATCCAGTAAAATTCGCGACCTTGTACGAGCGAGGGAAAGATGCCCGCTATCTCTTTGGCTTTTTCGCTTTGTCCGTTAGTCATATACAGATCGATAATATTGGTCTTGGCAAGTCCGCGGATGATCTCGTCTGTGCAGCCGGAGATGATATTTTCGAGCGCATTGATCGCCTTTGCAAGCAATAGGTTGCGTTCTTCCGGCGAGCATAGCTTCTCGTTGATAATCAAACCGGATGTGGTTGCAAAATCGAGCATAGTGCGGTAACTGTCGGGATATTTCCTGTAAGCTTCCTGCGCAACTTCAAATGCTTCTTTTCTTTGCCCGGTTCTGAGAAGATCGTTTATCTCATTTTTGTAATTTTCAATTTCGGCTTCCTTGCTGATCGTATCGATGCCGAGTAATTCATCCGCTGTTGTACCAAAAATATGACAAAGTGCAGGAATCTGCGAAATATCGGGCGAGGTGCGGTCGCATTCCCATTGGGAAACTGCGCGCGAGGTGATGCCGAGGTATTCGGCGAGCTGTTCCTGTGTTATATCCTTCTCGCGGCGAAGGCGTTTGATCGTAGTTCCGATAGACATTGTTTTGTCCTCCAAAAAATATTCAAAAGCGCTTTTGTACCTATATTATAACACTTTTTCGCAGATTTTCCACGAACCGTTTATTGATGTAAAGTATAGTTTAGCTTTGATTTTCAAAGATATTATAGCATATACCGCTGTGTTGTTCAAGTAATAATATCGAAAAATAAATTATTCATTATTCATCAGCGAAGCGGCTTCATTATTCATTATTCATTAATTTGGCAAATGAATAATGAATGATGAATAATGAAAAATGAATAATGACTGTTAAATTGCACAAAATTCCCCCTCCCAATTTGTGCAATTCAACGTTTTTTCGGAAATGATGTGACATTCTCGGTGCATTTTGCGACTATCCGAGTGAAAGGACTTTGAAAGGAGGTTTCTATATGAACGACGAAAAAATTATCGAAATGTTTTTTGCCCGCGATGAAAACGCGATCAAGGAAACAGAGGAAAAGTACACCACGCTCTGCCACTACGTCGCAAAGAATTATCTTTCGTTGCGCGAGGATAGGGAAGAGTGCATAAACGACGCCATGCTTGCGCTCTGGAACTCGATCCCGCCCGCGAAGCCGAAGAGCCTTTCGGCGTTTCTGTCAACGACCGTGCGGAGGATCGCGATAAGCAAAAGCCGCGCCGGCAACGCCTGGAAGCGCGGCGGGCACGTGCATATCGTCAGCGATGAATTTCTTTCGATGATCCCCGATGAGACCGACCTCGCGTCGCAGTTCGAGGCTCGCCGCGCGGGCGAGATAATGAACCGCTGCCTCGGAAAGCTCTCAAAGGACGACAGAAGGATCTTCGTCATGCGCTATTGGCTGAGTATGAGCTACGATCAGATCCGCACACAAACCGGCTTTGGCGAGAGCAAGATCAAAATGTCGCTCTCGCGCACACGTGCCAAACTTGCCGATGAACTGAAAAAGGAGGGGATAACGGTATGAAAAAGAACAAAATTTTTAAGGATTCAAGACCGCTTGAAATGCTCGATTATCTCGACGAGGCTTACGTTGCCGAGGTCGTCGATAATCTCGATCTGAAAAACGAACCCGGCAAACCCTTGCCGAAAAAGGTGGTAGTATTGCGCTCGATCCGCACCGCGGCAGTACTCGTTGCCTGCGCAGTGCTCCTCGGCGCGGCGGTGCCTCTCGTGGGCAGACTTGTGGGAATGATCCCCGATATCTTAAATCCCGCGGGAACTGTCGGGGAATCGAGCACTCTTGAAGAAACCGAAACCGAACCGCCCGTGGTCGACAAAACTCCTGAGGAGTATTTCACAAACGGTTGGCTGTTCTACGGCGGCTCCGTAGGCAGCGGTGCTGAATACGATGGCAAGTGGATACATGTCGCCGACATTATCGCAACCAATATTCGTGTATTGGCTGCTTATGATCCCGAGACGGGTACGACAAAGAGCATCTGTGTCCATCATCCGAATTGTTTTGCTTCGGGCGAACACTGCCCCGTTATCATTCCGATAGGATGGAATATCAATTTTATCGAGATACTCGGTGACTGGTGTATGTATCAGATCAACGGAAACGGTAAGTATGAATCGGAGATTCACTTCTATAATATGAAAACGGGCGAAGCGAGAGTCATCGAAGGTACCGAATCGGGCAATGTCATCACCTATCCTTCGACTGCTTACCCTATGGACGGCAAGGCTTATTTGAATATGTGGGATATAGATAACGCCTCGGGTACGCGCCGCGATTATGTGTCTTGCTACGATCCCGAGACCGACAAGACCGAGTATTTGTGCGACGAGCCCGAAGATATGCACATGGTCGGACTTTCAAACAAGCGCATATTCTTCGCCGAAAAGCGCAGCTCGCTCCTCGCTCCCTCCGCGGTTTGGTCAACCGACTATTCGGGCAATAACCTCAAAAAAGAGGAAGTGCTCAATTTCGACCTTATGGTCCTGAGCGGAACTTATGCATACGATGCTACGTCGCTTATGAAAACAAAGAATTCCCTCAAGTATTACGATCTTGAGACCAATTCGATATCCAACATCGACTTCGGCGGTGAAGTCAAGTATTTGTTTGTTCAACAAAACAATTTGTGCCTTGTCTTCGAAGGAGATGGAAAGATATATATCAGCGATCTGTTAGGAGGAAATATGGAGCTTGTGTTTGATAGAAGCGATCTTGGATTCAGACCCTACAATAGCATCGGCGATTACCTTATCGGCGAAATTCCTCTCATATGCGAAATTATGCCCGGCGGAACTTACGCCCTCAACATCAAAACCGGCGAGCTTAAAGCGATTCCCTCAATTAATTAATAAAACGCGGCGGATACCGAAAGGTATCCGCCGCATATATGATTACTTATAGGTTATGATATGTTTCTTTATCGCCTCAAAAGACTCCGCGCTGATGACGTGCTCGATCTTGCAGGCGTCGACGGCGGCTGTTTCGCGGTCAACACCGAGATAAACGAGCATATCGGTCAGGATGGTGTGGCGCTCATAAAGGCTTTCGGCGGTCCTCACACCCTTTTCGGTCAGGGTGATGAAGCCGGATCTGTCGACCTCGATATATTCGCCCGCCTTCAGAATTCCAATGGCGCGGCTGACGCTCGGCTTCGAGTAGCCCATACTCTCGGCAATGTCGATCGAACGCACAGAGGTCGAATGCCTTGTCAGCACGTATATTGTCTCGAGATACATCTCGCCCGATTCCGCAAGTCCCATGTTTTCGCTCCTTTTTGATTTATACTATTATGATAACACATTTTCGAGAAAATTGCAAGGGGTTTTCGAATTATTTTGCTCTCGGGTATTGACAACGGCACAAAAGTGTGGTAAAATGTAAAAAATGTTTGATAGAGGCGCACCTTGTGAAGAGTACTGCGGGAAAAACGTTGCCAAAGCGTCGCAGGAAAGGTACGGGTGCCGAAGCGGACACCTTGGCACGTGTCTTGCTGGCAGTTCGGAGAATATCCGCCCTGTTGTCGCTTTTGCGGAGAGCTATCCAATACCTTTGTTCCCCATTGGAACATTTTCGGTAGTTGCTTTTCGCGGCTGCCTTTTTTCATCCGTAAATAATTTTCTCAAAGAGGTAAAAATAAAATGAAGAAGACTGTTTTCGCCGGCGCGGCTACCGCACTTGTCACCCCCCTCACCGAGTCGGGAATCGACTTTGAAAATTTCGGCAAGCTTATTGACTTTCAGATAGAAAAGGGCATCGACGCGCTCGTTGCCGTTGGCACCACGGGCGAGGGCTCGACCCTTGACGACGCCGAGCACAAGGCTGCGATCAAATACTGCGTCGAGCGAGTCGCGGGCAGAGTTCCCGTCATCGCGGGCACGGGCTCGAACGACATAAACTACGCCATCGAGCTGACAAAATACTCCTGCGCGGTCGGCGCGGATGCGATGCTCCTCGTCACACCCTATTATAACAAGGCGACCCAGACGGAAGTCGGATCGTAGCCATG
>JAZQJB010000025.1:0-21042 GCA_045541375.1 Eubacteriales bacterium
TAGCCATGTCGTTCTGTGAGCCAAGGAGTTGACTGCCTTATTTGTCTTCCTAAGACCGCTTGGCCTCCGACTTAGCTTTCGCTGTCGGGGCGCTGTTTGCGCGGTTCCACCCGAATTTATAACTTAAATTTAGTATTCAAAATGACACAGCGGTGGTACCCTTTGCGGTCTCGACAGAAGCTTTCAGCAAGCGCTTCCTCTCTTTGGACGAAACTTGGCAAGGACGTGTCCGTTGCATTTACGATATAATATTATACACCTCGCCGACCGATTTGTCAAGAGCGAGTAAAAAATTTTATCAGAACTTATGTGAAGTGTGCGAAGTTCTCGGATTTACAAATGCGCGCCAATCAAGGTCGCCGCGGTCAAGCGCGATGATAAGAGCCTCCGCAGTACCGATATTGGTAGCAACGGGGATGTTATACATATCGCAAAGGCGCAAAAGCTCGTTTGAACGCTCATTGACGAGAACCGAAGGATCTGTATTGCGGAAGTCGATAAGAAGGTCGATCTCGTTATAAGCGATTCTCTGCGCTATCTGCTCCTCTCCGCCCTGATCGCCGGTGAGAAGACGTTCGATGCGAAGGCCGGTCGCCTCGGAAATATACTTTGCCGTAATACTTGTGGCATAAAGATTATGCTTACAGAGTATTCCGCAATAAGCGGTACAAAACTCCGCCATCAACTCTTTTTTCTTGTCGTGTGCAACGATAGCTATTTCCATTTATATCAGTCCTTTCGCAATGTATTTTCTTTAAGAATAAAGTAATTTTCTTCTCTTTTTTTCAGGGAGATACGACATTATCGGTATTCTCTCTCCGCAAAGCCTCTGCGAGGTTTCATCAAAGGCATCGCGGACCTTTTCGCGGTCGCGGCGCATCTGGAAAGCAAGCTTGCCCGAGATCTGCGCCTTTTCAAGATCCCTTGAATCGGGGATCACGCCGATAAGCGGGATATGCGTGCGGTCAATGAGCCAATTAAGACCGGGGCTTGTCCCGTCAAGAACGCCCTTTTTGTCATATCTGTTTATGATGAGGTATTGCTCCTCAACTCCGAGATCCTCAAGCTGATAACCCGTCTTTTCGGCACCGCGCACAGTCGTCGGCTGATGCGAGGTTACGATGAGCGCGGCATCGGCAGCGGGAGCTACCAATGGAAGCGTTCCGTCAAGCGCACCGGGTGTATCGATGAAAACGTACTCGCAGAAGAATTCGCGAGCCGCAGCCATAACAGCCTCCTTGAATTGCTCGGGGGTAAATTCATCCTTTTTGATGTGGGGAGCGGCAATAAACTTGAGCCTTTCCTCGCGGTAGTCCTGCATGACCGTCTTCGAAGCCGTGGCTCGTCCGCAGACCAGATCGCAGATATCGAAAAAGACGTTTTCCTCATAGCCGAGGATAAGGTCGAGCGAGCGGTTTGAAAAATCGCAATCGACGAGAAGCACTCTTTTTCCGCTTGCGGCAATAGAAAACGCAAGATTCGCGGCGACGGTGGATTTTCCTACTCCGCCCTTGCAAGAGGTGATAAGATAAGTCTTTATGCCCTTGTTTGAACGGCTATCCATTATCTCCCCTCCTACAAAAAATATATATATTATTATAGCATACTTTCGGTATAAATGTCAATCGGATTTAAAAATATTTTTAACGTCTTTTTACCTTTTTGTGTATTTTAATGGGCAATTTTGTCAAAAAAACAGGCTGTTCGAGACGAACAGCCTGAAAATAATCAATCGGGATAAATTGCTCTGCATCCGCCGATGAGTTTCGGGCGGGTACGGGCGCAGGTGATGGTCGCGTTTCCGATCTTTGAAAGACTTACACGAACCGGCACGGCAACAGCCTTCAGATGCATTCCGATAAGGGTAAGACCGATGTCGATACCCGCGTGAGCCGAAATGCTTTCAACTGCTGCGGGGGAATCGAATTCTCCCCAAACCTTCGTTGCCCAAGAGCCACCCGCGTGGGGATGGGGCATTACGCAGACCTCGGGAAGATTATACTTCTCAAGGCACTCACGCTCAACGATCAGCGCGCGGTTGAGATGCTCACAGCACTGCGCGGCGAGGTATATTCCCTTTTCGTCAAGAATGGGCTTTACTGCCGCGAAGATAGCCTCGGCAGCTTCCGCGGAGGAATCCTTGCCTATTCTTCCGCCCGCAACCTCGGAGGTCGAGCAGCCGATGACGAGGATATCGCCCTTCTTGAGCTTTGCCTCGGCGAGAAGCTCGGTAAGAACGACCTCTGCCTCTTGCTTGACTTTGTCGAAGAATTCACTCATTTTTAGCCGTTGTAAGCTGCCTCGTCGCAGAATACGTAAACGTTCTTATGCGAACGAAGGAGAGTAACGGGTGCGTTTGTGGTATACTTTCCGCTGAGGAGAGCCATGAGAGCGTCGTGCTTTTCCTTGCCGGAAACTACGAGAACGATGCACTCTGCGGAGAGGATGCCGTCCATACCCATAGTGATAGCGTGGCGCGGAACGTCGTCGCGGGTCTCGAAGAAGCGGGAGTTAGCATCGATGGTGCTCTCGCAAAGGGCGGTCAGGTGGGTAGCGCCGATGAGCTCTTCACCGGGCTCGTTGAAGCCGATATGGCCATTGCGTCCAACGCCGAGAAGCTGAATACCTACACCGCCTGCTGCAGCGATCTTTGCATCGTATTCCTTGCAGAAAGCATCGGGATCAGCGCACTTTCCGTCGGGAACGAAGGTGTTTGCCTTATCAATGTTAACATGATCGAAAAGGCGGTCGTTCATAAAATAGCGATAGCTCTGCTCGTGGGTGGGCTCGATGGGATAGTATTCGTCAAGGTTATAGGACTTGATTCCGGAGAAATCGATCTTGCCCGCCTTGTTATCCTCGATAAGGCAGGAATAGATGCCCTCGGGGGAAGAACCGGTTGCAAGTCCGAGAATGCCGGTGGGATTCTCTCTGATGTAATCGGCAAATACGTCTGCCGCGCGGCGCGACATTTCGTCGTAATCTTTACAAATGATAACTCTGTTTTCGGTAAGCATTTCAGTGCACCTCTTTCATAAAATTATTATTAGCTATATTATACTCTCTTTTGGTAACAAATTCAAGTCTTTTTTGAATTTATTCTCAAAAAAAGAACCGACTCCTTGCGAAGTCGGTTCGATTTTTCAATTAACTGAAATTACTCAGCGTCTGCAGCCTCGTCAGCGTAGCCGTCATCAACGTCTGCGCCGGTCTCTTCCTCAAGGAGAGCCTTGATGGAGAGGCTTACTCTCTGCTGCTCGTCGTCGATCTTGGTGATCTTAACAGAAACGGTCTGACCGGAAGCGAGGACATCGGCGGGATTGTCAACGCGGGTAAGAGCGATCTGAGAAACGTGGATAAGACCGTCAACGTCATCGGTGATCTTAGCAAATGCACCGTAGGACATGATGTTCGAGATGGTTACATCAAGAACGTCGCCCTCAGCGTACTGAGCCTTGAATACCTTCCAGGGGTGAGTCTCCTCGGTCTTGTAACCGAGAGTGATCTGCTTCTTCTCGAGGTCGAAGGACTTAACGAATACGGTAAGCTCGTCGCCGATATTGAGAATATCTGCGGGCTTATGTATAGGCTTCCAGGACATTTCTCTCTTGTGAAGCATACCGTCTACTCCGCCGAGGTCGATGAATGCGCCGTACTCGGTCATTCCTCTAACCTTACCGGTGTAGTACTTGCCCTCTTCGATCTCTGCCCAGAAAGCAGACTCGAGAGCCTTTCTCTCTTCTCTTGCGGATGCACGGATGGAACCGACAGCGCTCTTGCCCTGACCCTTGAGCTCGATAACCTTGAACTTAACGGTCTGGCCAACGAGAGTAGCGAGATCTCCGCCCTTGGGAACTGTAGTCTGCGATGCGGGTACGAAAATTCTTGCGCCGTAGAGCTTGATAACTACGCCGCCCTTGACAGCCTCGGCAACAACACCCTCAAGGTTCTCGCCGCTTTCCTTGGCATCAACGATGATATGCCAATTCTTGTCAAGATCTGCGCGCTTTTTGGAAACGGTTGCGCATCCGTCAACATCGCTGACACGGATAACAAATACATCTATCTCGTCACCGATCTTGTACTCGGAACTCAGCTTCAGAGAAGCATCGTCGGATATCTGATCGGCGGTCAGTATGCCGGTAACTTTTGCGCCGAGGTCGAGTTTGATCTCAACGTCGTTAACCGCAATAACGGTACCGGTAACGGTGTCTCCTGAACTTAAAGTTTTGATTGCTGAGTCGAGCATTTCGTCAAAGCTGATTTCTGCCTTGTCGAGTTTGATTTCGCTCATTTTGTTGTATACCTCCTCTATAATGCCGCCGGGCGTTGATGCCCCTGCGACAATCCCCACTTTTTGTGGGATGCTCGGAATTAATCCGTCAAGCTCTTGCGGCTCGGAAATGCAGATCGTATTTTTGCAATTCTCCCTGCAGATCGCGAAAAGCTTCGCTGTGTTTGAGCTGTCGCGTCCGCCGATGACAATGACTGTCTCGCACGCTTTTGAGAGCTCTTCCGCTTCAAGCTGCCGAATTTCCGTAACATTACATATTGTATCAAAAATTTTGACGTTTGTATATAGTTTTTTGATAACTTTTAATGAATATTTCCACTCTGTTAACTTTTGAGTGGTCTGTGCCGCCATTACGGGTACAATTTTGCTATTAATTGGTAATTTTTTATTCTTTGCTGCCTCTTCGATCTCCTGTGCGGTTGAGAAGACGAAGCTCTGTCCTTCAAAATAGCTGACGATGCCAACCACCTCCGGGTGGCTTTCGGCACCGAGAAGAATGAAGATGGGCTCTTCTCCTTCAACTTCGGGCTTTGAATTCTCCGCAGCGATCTTGTGGATCTTCTTGACGTAAGGGCAAGTGCAATCGACGAAGGAAAAGCCGGTGTACTTTTCGGAAAGCGAGGTAAGAAGCTCGCTTGTTTGCTTGGTCACGCCGTGAGCGCGGACAAACACCGTCACAGGGTTTCCCGTTTCGGTCGAGGCGGCTAATTGTTCAAGCTCCTCGATGCTCGTGACGCCGACACCCGCCGCCGCAAGCTGTGCATTATACGTATCGTTATGTATAAGCTTGCCGAGGGTAAAGATGCGGTCGCCGTCGCGGGCTGCTATCTTTTCCGCGATCATATCGGTGGCGCGCTTGACACCGAAGCAAAAGCCCGCGTGCTTGGCTACCGTTATATCGTGGTGTTTCATTTATCTTCCTCTTTTCCGAGCGCGATTATGCGGTCGAAAATATACTGCGTGATCGCTCTCGAATCGCCCTCAAGCTCTCCGCCCCTTGTGTATTCCTCGTATGGTATCGGATCGCCGATGATGAGTTTGACCTTTCTGAACGCCTTGATGCGGTATTCCTTTGTCTTTATATGGATGGGGAGAACGCTCACCTTTGCTCTTGACGCGATAAGTCCTGCGCCCGCCTTGATAGGTGTGGTCTCGGGATCAACTCCCGCGCGGCGTGTTCCCTGAGGGAACATACCGACGCAATAGCCATCCTCAAGCATCTTGATGGTCTTGATGATAACATCCGCATTCGCACCCTGTCTGTCAATAGGGTAAGCACCGAGCTGAGTTACAAGCCAACCGAGGAAAGGAACCTTGAAAAGTTCTTTTTTTGCCATAAGGCGGGGCTGATGCTTTTTGAGTACCGCGCAGATAAGCACGGGGTCAAGGACAGAAATATGATTTGCGCAAATGAGGAGCCCGCCGTCCTCAAGAGGAGGCTCTTTTTTTCTTGTCTTGCAGGAAATGCAGAAGATCAGTCTAACAAGTCCCGCAAGCAGAAAGTGGAGAAAAGCATAAAGCTTACTTTTCATACAGCACCTCCGTGATGCCGAGCTTGTCCTTTACTATCTCGAGAAGTTCAGCAAGCGACTGTTCGGGGGTATAGCCGGTGTTGTTGAAAAGGATGGCGTCATCCGCAGGCTTCAACGGAGCAACAGCGCGGTTAGAGTCGCGGTCATCGCGCTCCTTGATATCTGCAAGAACTTGCTCGTAATCGGCAGCCTGCCCCTTTTCGATAAGCTCATTGGTGCGGCGCATTGCTCTTTCCTCGGGCGTTGCCGTGAGGAATATCTTAAGCTGTGCATCGGGCAGAATTACTGTACCAATATCTCTGCCGTCCATGATGACATTGTTTGCATCCGCAATGCTTCTCTGCATATCAAAGAGATATTCTCTGACAGCGGGGATCGCCGATACTGCGGAAGCATAATGCGATATCTCGTGCTCACGGATTCGGTCGCCGAGGAACTCGCCGTCAAGGTACATATTCTGACGTCCGCCCTCAAATTTTGCCTCGACCTTGATCTTTCCGAGCATTTCGGTTACCGCGGGTGCATCATCGGGCGCAATGCCTCTTGCGCGCGCGGCAAATCCTACCGTGCGATAGATAGCTCCGGTATCAACATAGGCAAAATCAAGTTTCTTTGCAAGCCCCTTTGCAAGAGTGCTCTTACCCGCACCGCCGGGGCCGTCAATGGCAATTTTGAGCGTTGTTTTTTTGTCCATCATAATATAAGACTCCAAAAATCATAAAAAGTTTCACATATTTTCGTTTGTTTACAGAATATTTAACTATTCAGATCAAAACACAAGGTTAGTGCGATCATTTGGCAACGGCGTTTCCCGCAAGGAAGGCGGTTGACCAAGCGATCTGCAGATTATAGCCGCCCGTGTATCCGTCCACGTCAATGATCTCGCCGGCGAAATAAAGGCCCTCGCAGATCTTCGATTGCATCGTTCTCGGATCGATCTCATCGGTCGGAATACCGCCGCGGGTGATGATAGCCTCGCTTATCGGTCGCAGACCCGAGATCGGAACGCGGAAGGCTTTGAAGGTCGCAACCATCCTCCTTCGCATCTCCTTGGTGATCGAATGCACCTTGGTATCGTGCGGGATGCCCGTCATTTCGATAAAGGGCAGGATCATCTTGCTCGGCAAAAGATCGCCGAGTGCGTTTGCGAGATCGCGATTCTTGTATTTCGAAAAATCCGAAAGCAGGCGAGCGTCGAGCGTTGCCTCGTCAAGTGCGGGCTTCAAATCGAGCAGAGCGTCATACTTATCGGGGGTCACTTTCAGGAGGCGAGCCGAGGCAGAAAGCGCCATCGGTCCCGTAAGCCCGAAATGAGTGAACATTATCTCGCCGAAGTCGTCGTAGACCTTCTTACCGCTTGCTCTTTCAACGATCGTGAGTGCGGTATTCTTCAGCGAAAGTCCCTGCATCGAAGGACAGAGCTTACCGGGGCAGACGAGCGGAACGAGAGAAGCCGTCAGCGCTGTCGGATGATGTCCGAGTGCCTCGGCAAAGCGGTGACCGTCACCCGTCGAGCCCGTTCTCGGATAGGAAACACCGCCGGTCGCAAGAATGACGCGGTCAAAATCGCGCGGCTTTTCGGCGTGGGTCATATGAACGGTGAAAATGCCGTTTTCCTTTGTAATGCTCTTTACCGCACCGCCGACAACGGTTACGCCGGAATACTCAAGATCGCGCACGAGTGCATCGACAATGTCGCGCGCCTTGTCCGATTCGGGAAAAACACGGCGGCCGCGCTCGACCTTGGTGGGCACGCCGAGATATTCGAAATGTTCTATGACGCGGCTCGGTGGGAATGCCGAATATGCGGCATAAAGGAAGCGCGGATTGCGCGGTATATTTTCAAGAAATTCGTCACGAGTGCAATCGTTGGTGACGTTGCATCTTCCCTTGCCCGTGATGGCAAGCTTCCAGCCCATTTTGCCTGGGCCGTTTTTTTCATAAAGTGTGACCGAAGCACCCGCATACGCGGCAAAGGCGGCGGCTGCCATGCCGGCAGCGCCGCCGCCTATTACGGCTACGCGAATATTATCGGTAGTAATTGCAGAATTATTCATACCAAATTTTACGACCGGCACTTTTATTCGTGCGCCTTGTCGTAGACCTCGTATTCATCCCAGATTTTTTCAAGCTTGTCGAAGCGGACTCTGATGTCATCCATCTTCTTGCGCGAAACCGCAACGATGATGGCGTTGATGATCGAAAGCGGAGCAACGAGCGAATCGACGAAGGAGACAAGGTCGCTTCTTGCCAGAAGAAGCTGATCTGCCACTCCCGCTATCGGCGACTGATGGCTGTCGGTCAGCGAAATAACGTCGGCGCCCGCATTGTGAGCATATTCAACTGCATTGACTATCCTCTTGGAATAACGCGGGAAGCTGATTGCGATCATAACGTCATTTTCGTTTATCGACATAATCTGCTCGAACATCTCGCTGCCGGAGGTCGTCTGGACGAACTTGACGTTGTCAAACATCATTCGGAAATTAAAATTCAAAAATCCCGCAAGCGAGGAAGAGGAACGAACACCGATGATGTATATCTTGTCGGCTGCAACGATCTTATCGACCGCCGCATCAAATGCCTCACGGTCAACCTCCTCGAGCGTTCTGCGGATCTTTTCGGCATCCGACATAAGGATCTTCTCAAGAACGTCACCCTCGCCGATGAGCGAATTGGTAACCTCGACTCGCTGAACCGAAGTCAGCTTCATTCTGATAAGCTCCTGGAGCGATTTCTGCATTTCGGGATAGCCCTCAAAGCCGAGCTCGATCGCAAATCTTACGACCGTGGACTCGGAAACTCCGACAAGGGCACCCATTTTCGATGCCGTCATATACGCCGCTTTGTCATAGTGATCAAGTATGTAATTAGCTATTCTTTTTTGTCCTTTGGAGAAGGTTGGCATACCCTCTTCAATCATTGCGATAAGGTTGCGTTTCATATCTCCTGCCTCCTGTTGTTGTCGCACAGACTCAAAAGTATTATAAACTATTTCGCAGGTTTTGTCAAGTAAAATATCGTCGATTTTGCAACTTTTTGAAAGATTTCTTGCAAAATTTCCAAATTATTACGTAAACAGACTGTAATTCAGCTCACACCGACGCTTTTTTTGCAGCCACTGCTGCATCGTACTCGCCAAGAGCCTTGATGGTGGATTCGATATCCGAGGGGTAGTGATACACACCTCCGTGGCGGATCATGTGAGTTTCCGCGCCTCTTCCGGCGAACATAATGACGCTGTCACCGATGCCGGCAAACACGGCACGGCGAATGGCATCGCCACGAAGCTCCTCAACGTCAAAGGGACATCCGAGAGCCTCGAGATGAACGGTTATCTCACGGGCGATCTTCTCAAAAGGCTCGTCTGCGGGGTCTTTTTCGCAGATGACGGCATAGTCGCAGCAAGAGCCGACGATCTTGCCGACCTCCTCGCGTCTGTTTTGCGATTTCGAGCCGTGAAGTCCGAAACACGCGATCTTCTTACGGTCGGGATAAGTGCGGCAAACGTATTCGCAAAGAGTTTCAAAGCTGTTCTTGTTATGAGCGTAGTCAACGATGACGATGACCTTTTCGTCCTCGCTCTTGAAGACCTGCATTCTGCCCGCGGTGCGCGCGACGGCAAGTGCCTTTTCCATAGCCTCGGGCGGGATGCCGACCGCATAAGTCATAGCAATAGCGCAAAGCGCATTCTTGACGTTAAATTCGCCGGGCATCGTGATCTTCATCGTTCTTTCCCAAAGGGGAGTGATGACTTCAAAATAAATGCCGTCCGAGCGGGTCTCGATAGACTTGCAGTAAATGGTATCGCTTTCATGAGAGCCGAAGGTGATAACAGGTACTCTGTCGCCGATGTAGTCAAGCATAATATCACACTTGGGGTCATCGGTGTTGACGCAAGCAATGCGGCAGTTATCGAAAAGCTTGAGTTTTGAATAGAAATAGTCCTCAAAAGTGGGATGCTCGACGTCGCTTATGTGGTCGTTGTCGATATTGGTAAAGCCTGCGACGTTAAAAGTCACCCATTCGACTCTCTGATACTTGAGTGCCTGAGCCGAGACCTCGACAACGTAATTCTCGATTCCCGACTTGACGGCATTTGCAAAATGACGCCATACGTCGGGGGATTCGGGAGTGGTGTTGGTCGATTCGAAGCGTTCAATGCCGTCATAGGTATCTATCGTCGACATAAAACCGCATTCGCGCGTGCCTGTATCCAAAGCATAGGTATCAAGAATCTCTTTAAGGTAGTAAGAAGTAGTTGTCTTACCCTTAGTGCCCGTTACGGCAAAGGTGGTAAGATCGGTTTGCGGGTCACAATAGAACATTCTCGAGATGAGAGCCATCGCCGTGCGGATGTCGCTGACGGCAATATACTTTTCTCTGCCCGCAATGATCCTGTCGCTGATATATGCGACCGCGCCCTTTTCGATCGATGAGAAGAGATATTCCTCCTTAAAATGAACGCCCTTGGCGATAAAAAGCGTGCCGGGGGTGACCTTTCTTGAATCAAAGGTGAGGTTTGTGACCTCGGTTTCCGCATAGGAATCCCACATATCGGTGCCCATCAGCAAGCCGGAATTATCAAGAGCTTCAATAAACTCGCGTATAGTATAAATCTTATTTATCATTTGCTTTGTTCCTTTTTTAAGATAAATCAAACTAATTATATCACTTTTTAAGATGATTTGCAATAGCAGCAGGTAAAATTCAATAAAGAAATCGACAAATATCCGAAGAGTCCAAAATATCAACAAAATATGAAAAAATAATTTCGTTTTTTACTTTACTTTTGTCGAAAAATGTGGTATTATATAGGAAGAACCCGAAGCGCACGCCAAAAGCTTCGGTAATTTTTAGGAGGATTTCGCATGCAACTCATCTACAATGTCAAGGATAAGCCGAAATTCGGTCAGCTTATCGTCTTCGCGATCCAGCAGCTTCTCGCCATTATGGCAGCAACCATCGCCGTTCCCGCAATCGTCGGCAACGGAATGACCGCTTCCGCAGCTCTCTTCGGTGCAGGTGCAGGTACCATCATCTACCAGCTCTTCACCAAATTCAAGAGCCCCGTATTCCTCGGCTCCTCTTTCGCATTCATCCCCTCGATGCTCGCGGCTTTCGCCGGTGCAACCTCTATGCAGCTTGGTTTCCTCGGTCTTCTGATCGGTGTTATCAGCGCAGGTCTTGTTTACGTTGTCATTGCTATCATTATCAAGTTCGCAGGCGTTAAGTGGATCAACGTACTTATGCCTCCCGTTGTTATCGGCCCCACAGTTGCCCTCATCGGTCTTTCCCTTGCAGGCGCAGCGGTTAAGGACGTATTCTCTTACGGTCCCCAGGATGCAAACGGTGCATTCATTATGTCCACCAACATCTGGGTTTCCTTCATTTGCGCGATCGTAACCCTTCTCGTTGTAATCATCTGCTCTACCTACGGTAAGAAGATGGTCAAGCTCATCCCCTTCATCATCGGTATCCTTTCCGGTTACGCAGTTGGTATGATCTTCACCCTCATCGGTATCGCAACCGATAATCCCGCTCTTCAGATCATTGATTTCGCTCCCTTCAAGGCTCTCGTTGCAGAAGGCGTTGGACTTTCCACCTTCGTTGCAGTTCCCGAGTTCACCTTCCTCACCGCTCTCAAGGGCACGGGCGAATTCAACGTTTCCTATCTTGCAACCGTAATCGTTGCTTACGTTCCCGTTGCTTTCGTAGTATTCGCAGAGCACATCGCTGACCACAAGAACCTCTCCTCCATCATCGAATCCGACCTTCTTGAGGATCCCGGACTCCACAACACCCTTCTCGGTGACGGCGTTGGCTCCATCGTCGGCGCGATCTTCGGCGGCTGTCCCAACACCACTTACGGCGAGTCTGTAGGCTGTGTTGCTATAACCAGAAACGCATCTGTTGTCACCATCACCGTTACCGCTATCATGTCCATGGTAGTTTCCTTCATCTCTCCCTTCGTCGCATTCCTTGATTCGATCCCCGGATGCGTAATGGGCGGCGTTTGCATCACCCTTTACGGCTTCATCGCAGTTTCGGGTCTCAAGATGATCCAGAAGGTAGACCTTGAGCAGAACGCAAATCTCTTCACCGCTTCGGTGATCCTTATCACCGGTATCGGCGGTATGGCACTCGCTATCGGTAAGGTAACCCTCACCGCTATCGCTTGCGCTCTCATTCTCGGTATCATTGTCAACCTTATTCTTAATAAGGCAAGAAAGTAATATTTGACCTACATAAAACACCCCGCAACCGCGGGGTGTTTCTTTTATTGTGACATAAGCTCGTCAAGCGATATTCTCTTTATCAGCGTTCCGGGAAGAGCAGCAGAGTTTGTATGAGTTGCAATATAAAGGTAATTATCCGACAAATAGATGCAATTCCAAAGGCCGAATTCACCGTCATTGATTCCGAATACGTTTTCGGGCTCGGAGAAATTCTTCGCGGAGATTTTCTCGATCGGCGTTCCGTCCGAGATCATACCGTACATTTTAGGATTCGCAAGCGGCACCCAGCTTTTGAAATTTTCGTTTGTCTGGAAGGTAATATAAAGCTGTCCCGTTGGAAGCTCAACAACGTAGGGCGCGCCGCAGGTGCCGTTCTTGGCGCGATAAACGATCACGGGCTCCGACCAATTCACTCCGTCATCCGACCAAAGAAGCTTTATGCATAGATCTGTGCCGCCGGGAACCCAGCCTTCGATGGCGCAGACGTATTTTCCGTTTGACAGTCTCTGCCACACGGGCATACCGTCGCGCGAGTTATGCTTGTCGCCGTTTGAAACTATCGTTCTGTTTGTCCATTCGCCGTTTATCCATTGCAGATATTCGATATGCTGATACTTTTTTACAACGTCAAAGCTGTCGTTTGCGTAAAAGCAGGTGAGCACGCCGTCGATCAGTCCGAAATGAGGTTCCCACACGCCGCGGGTCTTGCCGTTTTTGTCATAGTATTCGCAGACCGTGGAATGCTCTTTCCAGCTCTTTCCTCCGTCGGAACTTTGACTCACGAGAATTTTTGTGCAAAAAACTGTTTTTTCGCGATTTATATACCCCGTGGCTCTGTATGCAACGAGAAGAGTTCCGTCCTCAAGCTGATAGAACGCGGTATTCGCGCAGGCAAGCTCATAGGTGCCGCTTGAATCTTTGACTATATAATTTCTTCTGTAATCAACTCCGCGCTTCCAAGTCAAACCCTCGTCTTCGCTTCTGAAGCAATAGCCGTCAATGCCGCAGAGCAGAGTTCCGTCCATAAGTTTATATAGCCTTGGATATGTACCTTGAGTTGTAACTCTTATGGGATCGATATTTTCAAAAGATACCGAAATAAGCTTGGGCTCCGCTTCGGTTTCGGGTGAAGCAGTGCTTTCCTCGGTAAGCACCGTACTTGTTTGTTCCGCAAGTGTGGTTTCGGGGATCTCAACGGTTTCATCGGCGCAACCGCAATAGAGGCAACCTAAAGAAAGCAAGGATAACATAATCAAGATACGCTTCATCTATAAATGACGATTCCTTTCAATTACTGATTAAATTCTACCACATAGATCGCTAAAAGTCAATATCCAATCAAAAATCGCCCCTCTGATAAAAGAGAGGCGATAAATTTATTCAGCGAATCTTGCGAAATAAGCCTTGGGATGTCCGCAAGTGGGGCAATGCTCGGGGGCATTTTCGCTTGCGATAAGCTGACCGCAGGCAAGGCAGATCCAAGGAGTATTGCCGTCCTCGGCAGTCTTGACGAAGGCGTTGCCGTCGGCGAGCTGCTTCTGATACTTGAGGTATCTTTCCTCGTGGCGGCGTTCGATCGCGGCGACACGCTCGAATCTGCCGGCGATCTCGTCAAAGCCTTCTTCCTTTGCAGTTTCTGCAAATTCGCGGTACATCTTGTCCCATTCGAAATGCTCGCCGTTTGCGGCTACCTCGAGGTTCTTTTCGCTTTCATCCATACCTCCGAGAAGTGTGAACCAGATCTCTGCGTGCTCGGCTTCGTTTCTCGCGGTCTCCTCAAAGATCTGCGCGACCTTCTCGTATCCGTCCTTTCTTGCCTTGCTTGCAAACCATGTGTAGCGAAGATGCGCCTGCGACTCGCCCGAAAGCGCGGTATGGAGATTCTCCTGTGTTTTGGTGCCCTCAAGTCTGTCTTTCAGAGGTGTAGGTGCGGGAACTGTTGCGTTCATAATAAAAAATCCTCCTGTTTTTTGGTACAGGAGGATTATTACCTTTATTTATGAAAAATATTCACTCGCAAGTATCGAACAATATCCAACGTCAACGTACTCGCCTCTATTGAGAAGCGATTGACGGCGGACTCCTTCAAATTTCATGCCGACCTTTTCCATCACTCGGCGTGAGACCTCGTTGCCGACGATGTATCTTGCCTCGATTCGGTTGAGCTTCAGCTCGGTAAAGCCGAATTCAAGCACGCGCGCGAGAGCTTCGGGTGCGACGCCTCTGCCGCGGTATTCGGGATTGATGACGTAGCCGACCTCGGCGGCATTGTTATCGTAATCAAATCGCGTAAAGCCGCAAGTGCCGATCATCTTTTCGCGGTATTCCCCATCGGCACACCAGATAAGCGCCCAATCAAAAAATTCGCCGTTTCGGTAGCACTTCCCGATAAATTCGAGATAGTCCTTCGTATACTCTCTCGAAGGATGCGGCTGCCAGGTGAGATAGCGCGTGACGTCCGCGCGGTGCGCGTATTCAAACATATCGTATGAGTCTATCGGCTTCATCGCACGCAAAGTAAGCCTGCGCGTCATAAGTGTGGGAATGCGAGTGAAGACTCGTTTTACAGTTTTTTGTAACATAGACGCTCGTCCTTTGGAAGTGTAAAGTGAAAAGTGATAAGTGTAAAGTTAAGGAAAATTTCCTCACTGCGTTCGAAAATTATTATTAATTGCTTTTTGAGCAAAGCGAAAAAAGCTTCCATAACTTTTCACTTTACACTTTACACTTTTCACTTTGGTTTACCAATTATCGCTTCCGTCCTCGGGGATAACTTCCTTGACGGCGGCGATGGCGCATTCGATCATTGAGTCGTCGGGCTCTTTGGTGGTGATGTGCTGGAGCCATACGCCGGGGGCGGAGATTATTCTTGTAAAGAGGTTATCGTGTCTGCCCGCAAAGCGTATAAGCTCGTAGCCGATACCCATAATAAAGGGGAGTGTGATCAGACCGATGCCGGTTCTTGCAATGATGTTGAGGATCTTATGATCTACGATGGTTGCGGGGATGAACATATTGACAACGATAGAAACGAGAAGCATAAGGATCAGGAAGGATGTACCGCAGCGGGGATGGAATCTTGACTGACGGCGGACGTTTTCAACGGTGAGCTCAAGCCCCTGCTCGTAGCAGAAGATGGTCTTGTGCTCTGCGCCGTGGTACATAAAGGTGCGCTTGATGTCCTTCATAAGTGTAACAGCCGCCATATACGCGACCATTATTGCGATCTTTACAATGCCCGTGATAGCCGCGCGGATGAGGTTGAACCAATAGCCCTCTCCTTCAAGCGAGGGAAACGCCAAAGTGATAAGCTCGTAAATGGATTCGGGAAGGACCTTGAACAGCAGGAGTGCAAGTCCGAGACCGAGCACAAGTGCGACGACCATAACGCCGGTCATCATACCTGAGGTGTCTTTCTTCTCTTCCTTGGGTGCGGGATCGGGTTCCTTTGCGGGAGTTTCTTCCTTGACCTCTGCGGGTTTTTCCGCAGCTTCACGCTCTGCAAGCTCTTCGACTGTGATGCCGAGCTTCTTTGCGCGTTTTTCGGCTTCCTTATCCGCCTTCTTTTCAGCCTTTTCTCTTTCTTCCTCTTCGATAGCCTCGTCAAGTCCCGAAAGCTCTGCCGAGCGCATCATTGCGGAGTAACCGACTACCATTGAATCGATGAATCCGACAACGCCGCGCACGATGGGCCATTTGAGGAAGCCCTTGCGGTTTGCGCTCTTGAGATCCGAAACCTCGACGACCATCTCGCCGTCGGGGCGTCTTACCGCCATGGCGCTCTTTTTCGGACCGCGCATCATTATGCCTTCAAGCAGAGCCTGACCGCCGATGGAAGTCTTCTTCATCGGGCAGGATGCATTTTCATTTTTATTGCTCATATCATTAATTCCTTTAATTTAATTGATATTTAATTATATCCCATATTTGTGAATTTGTAATGAACACTTTTTCTTAATAATAAAAAAACAGAGCCGCACGGATGCGGCTCTGCAAAAGTTTATAGTAATCGGAAATCAAAACTCGATCTTAAGCTGTCCGCCAAGCTCTGCCATATGCTTGTCGATAAGAGCGTGGATCTTCTTGACGGGGTCGAGGATGAGGCTGATCGACTCATCGTGGTTAAGGGTATCGATGATGTAGGAAACATACTTGCACATGCTTACCTCAACGTACCAGGGCTTGTTTGCAAGCTCGGGATCGTTGTAGATGAGGTTCGTGGTGAAGATCTTATCGATGATGCCTTCCTCATAAGCCTTATCAAAGCCCTCAAGACCGTTTGTGAAAAGGCCGAAGGTAGCGAAGTTGAAGATTCTCTTTGCGCCGCGCTTCTTGATCTGCTTTGCAACGTCGAAGAGAGAGTCTCCCGAGGAGATCATATCGTCAACGATGATAACGTCCTTGCCGGTAAGATCCTGACCGAGGTATTCGTGTGCAACGATGGGGTTCTTGCCGTTTTCGATACGGGAATAGTCGCGTCTCTTGTAGAACATACCGACGTCAAGTCCCGCAACCGAGGAGAAGAACATACATCTGCCCATAGCACCCTCATCGGGAGATATGATGATGAGCTGTTCCTTATCAAAGGAAATGTCGGGAACTGCCTTGACAAGCGCCTTTACCATCTGGTATGTAGGACGGTAGTTATCAAAGCCAATAAGCGGAACTGCGTTCTGAACGCGGTCGTCGTGCGCGTCAAAGGTGATAAAATTCTTAACGCCGTAGAACTCAAGCTCGCGAAGCATCATAGCGCAGTCAAGGGACTCGCGGTTTGTTCTCTTGTGCTGTCTGCCCTCATAGAGCATGGGCATGATGACCGAAATACGGCGTGCCTTGCCCTCGATCGCTCCGACGATTCGCTTAAGGTCAGCAAAATGCTCGTCGGGGGTCATGGGGATGTCAGTACCTCTCATTTTATATGTGACACCGTAATTAAAGGGGTCGCAGATGATCATAATGTCAAGACCTCTGACAGACTGTTTGAGCAAGCCCTTTGCCTCACCCGATCCAAAGCGGGGGCAATCAGCTTCTACAAGATAGGATTCATCGGTACCTCTGCGTTCTCTGAGATAGTTATCAACGCGGTCGGCGAAAGCCTCACATCCTCGCATGGCAATTATGCCAAGCTTACCAAATACTTCTTCCTTCATTTTGACTCCTTTTGTCCGAATATTTAGTTGATATATTATTATACCATATTATTTGCAAATGTGCAAATACTTTTTTCGATTTTTTTGCAAAAATCAGCAACTTTTTTGTTTTTTCTTTATATTACTTCTAATTTCGTCATATCCAGCCGACGGTTTTCATCAAAAATACGCCGAGGAAGATGGTTAAAATGCACATAAGTGTCGAAATCAGGAGTATCTGCCCCGCGAGCTCGTGGTCACTCTTCATATTCTTTGCCATAATATAGCTGCTGACAGCGGCGGGTGTGCCAAAGATTATAAAGGTTATAAGCAGCTCGTTGCCGCGGAATCCGCAAAGATATGCCGCCGCAACTCCGATTATCGGATGGATCACGGTTTTGACGAGCGATGTCACGGTTGCAAGCGTGAGGTTGCCCTTGAGAGCCGAGAATGAAAACCCCGCGCCAAGGCTGATGAGCGCAAGCGCAGTTGTCGAATCGGAAAGGTAGCCGACAGAGGTTTCGACTATTCTCGGAAGCTCCCAACCGAAGATCATAAAGGGCAAGCCGAGAACGACCGCGATGATAAGCGGATTCTTTGCGGTGTTTATCAGGATCTTTCCGATATTGATCTTCTGCTTCTCTTCTCCCTCGGCGGTGGGCATAAATACCGTAAGAACGACAACAGAGAGGACATTATACATAAGTATAACGAAGGGCATCGTGATGGCATAGCCTGCAAGCGCCGCGGGTGCCTCGGGCGTTCCCGCGTAGATATTCGTGATGAACACCACGCCGAGGATCGAGGAATTTGAGCGGAACATACTCTGCACCGCCGCACCGACCCTAGCGGGGTCTTTGACGATATAGTGAGTCGTGACCGAAAAAACGGTGCAGGTGATTATCAGCATCACCACCATAAAGATCGGCAGCTTCATAAGATCTCCGCCGCCCGACATATCCGCGCCCGCAACCTGCAAAAAGATCATTGACGAAAGTGCGATGTCGAAAACGTACTTGTCCGCCGCCGCGTAAAATGAATCGGGCAGGAGCTTTATCTTTTTGAGGACCATACCGAGCACCGTCAGAACAAGGACGGGAGTTACGGTATTGAGGCTCAATATAAGATTATCAAGCATACTCTTTCCACCTTACTTTCTGTTTATAAGGCGAAGATACTTTTCGTGATAGCCGTCGTAATCGCTCTTGTTGCCGCGAGGGAGATAGGTCTTCACGGTGAAGGACTTGCGTACAAGCTCGCGAGCCTCGGAGATTCCCGAAACAAGTCCGTGCGCCATTGCCTGAACAAGGAGGTTTCCGAGAGTGGTTGCCTCTGCGGGACCTGCAACGACGGGAAGACCGCAAACGTCCGCGGTGATCTGCGAAAGAAGTGGGTCCTTCGATCCGCCGCCGACGATGTTGATCGAATTCGGCTTTTTGCCGGTGAGGCAAGCGATGTCGTCAACGGTATATCTGTAGCAAAGCGCAAGGCTGTCGAAGATCGTGCGGATGATCTCGCCGATGCTCTCGGGCACGGGCTGACCCGTCTTGCGGCAGTATTCCGCAATTCGCGCGGGCATATCGCCGGGAGGCATGAATACGGGATCGTTGACATCGATGAAGGATTCAAAGGGTTTTGCGTTCATAGCAGCCTCAGTCATACTGTCGTATGTGACGTTCTTACCCTCTGCCTTCCAAGCGCGGCGGCATTCCTGAACGAGCCAGAGTCCGACGTGGTTCTTGAGGTAACGGATAGTACCGCAAGCGCCGCCTTCATTAGTATAATTACGTCGTTCGCCTTCTGCACAAATGAGGGGAGCTTTGAGCTCACAGCCCATAAGCGACCAAGTGCCCGAGCTTATGTAGATGAAGTCATCACTTTCGGCGGGAGTTGCGAAAACAGCACTTGCCGTGTCGTGCGAGGGCACGGTGATGAGCTTCATATCGGATGCAAATTCGGACTTGACCTTACCGACGACCACGCCGGGATCGACAATGGGGGCAAATTTATTCTTTGAAATACCGAGAGCGGAAAGGATCTCGGGGGAGAAATCGCGGGTGTGGGCGTCAACTATCGCACCCGTGGATGCAACGGTATATTCGCTGACCTGCTCTCCGGAAAGGAAATAACCGAAAAGGTCGGGCAGGAAAAGGATCTTATCCGTCTTTTCAAGTCTTTCGGGAGTGAACTTCTTCTCTGCCGCGAGCTGAAGAACGGTATTGAATTCAAGGTACTGAATACCCGTGATCTCGTAAAGTCTCGAAAGAGGCATAAACTGCGAGAAATACTCACCGATTCCGCGTGTGCGGAGGTCGCGGTTGCTGTAAGGATCGCAAACGAGCTCGCCCTTTTTGTCAACCAGACCGTAGTCAACGCCCCAGGTGTCGATACCGACGCTCTGCGCGCCCATGGATGCACCGAGACGAGTCGCGTTCTCAACCTCACGGCGAAGCATTGGAGCATCCCAAACGAGCATATCGCCCTTGTAAATCGGTTTATTTTCAAATCGACAGATCTCCTCGATCGCCATCTTTTCTCCGTCAAAGGAGCCAATCAGACCGCGACCGCTTCCGCCGCCGATGTCTATACCAAGCATTTTTATCTTGTTGTCGGACATTGTTTTTTCCTCCGAAATATTATTTCATTTGGCTGATTATAAAAGCACAGCAATATAATAAAATCCGTTTTTGCGGGGGCTTTGCCTCCGCAAAAACACCTTTTAGACGAGCCACGCGAGTCCGCGCGCCGAGGGGAGCGCGCCAAAATTTTTAATTTTGGTGCGCGGCGATAAGCGCGCGATTTTCACTTGTAAAACGCAGTTTTACAAGTGCTCTTATTTTATTTCATTTCTACAACTGTAACACCGCCGTCGCCTTCGCCGTACTGACCTATGCGGAAGTTGGCAATTCTGCTTTCGTGGCGGAGCTTATCCCAAAGAGCCGCGCGGAGTGCGCCGGTGCCCTTACCGTGGATAAGACGGCAGGTGCGAAGTCCTGCGAGCTGCACCTCATCGAGGTATCTGTCAACCTCATACCACGCCTCGTCACCCGTCATTCCGCGAAGGTCGATCTCGTCGGAGCAGGAGCGGCTGACGGTGGTCTTGGCAAATTCTTTGACCGTTTTCTTGTTACCCTGCGAATCGGTGACGGTGATGACGTCATCCATCAACTTGAGGTTCTTGACCTTTGTTTTGGTTCTGACGGGGCCGATCTGAACGCTTACGTTTCCGCTGCGGTCGGGATCGGAAATGACTGTGCCCTCCTGACCGATGTTCATCAGGTAAACGGCATCGCCCTTCTTGAGAGGACGCGGGAGAACGTAATCCTCGTCAATATTTTCGTCAACGGGATTGTATTTTTCCTCGTTCGCGCGCATGTGCTCGCGAACCTTCTTGCGGGCGGCATCAAGCTCCTCGCCGAGGCGTTCGCTGTCGCGCGCCTTGCGGACTTTGTCGAGCTGCGAGAAGACGTATTCGCTCGAAATTCTCGCGCCCTCGACCATCTCGGCAGCCTTTTTCTGCGCGCGCTCGACTTCCTTTTCGGCGGCGGCGATCTTTTCCTTGATCTTCGCCTCTGCCTCGGTCTTGAATTTTTCGTACTCGCGGCGCATATTTTCGGCTTCCTCGCGGTACTTTTCGGCATCTATGCGAGCCGCCTCGAGCTTGTCGATGACGTCCTCGAACCGTCTGTCATCCGAGCTTACTTCGGCAAGCGCGCGATCGATGATGTGCTTGGGAAGACCGAGTCTTTCGGAGATCGCAAGCGCATTTGAGCGACCGGGAGTGCCTATGGTGAGCTTGTAGGTCGGTCGGAGTGTTTCTATATCAAACTCGCAGGATGCGTTCTTGA